>CAZKDA010000151.1:0-11466 GCA_964551455.1 uncultured Saprospiraceae bacterium | reverse complement strand
GTGAACAGTGAACAGTAAACAGTGAACAGTGAACAGTGAACAGTGAACAGTGAACTAGCAACCCCGACCAGCCCCGACAGGTCGGGGCCAGTCTGGGCAGACTAACAACTTGTAATTTAAAACTAACGTAAAATGTCAAACAACTTACTATCAGGAAAAAAAGGAGTGATCTTCGGTGCATTGGATGAGCAATCTATTGCATGGAAAGTTGCTGAAAAGTGCGCGGAGGAAGGCGCTCAGATCGTATTGACCAACGCACCCGTAGCGATGCGTTTCGGAAAAATCCAGGAACTCGCGGCAAAGCTGAACACCGAAGTCATCCCTGCCGATGCCACGCTTGAGGAAGACCTCGAAAATCTATTTAAACGGTCGATGGAGTTATCGGGCGGCAAGATCGATTTTGTGCTCCATTCTATCGGCATGTCTCTGAATGTCAGGAAAAA
Organism: uncultured Saprospiraceae bacterium; assembly: GCA_964551455.1. Taxonomy (GTDB): domain Bacteria; phylum Bacteroidota; class Bacteroidia; order Chitinophagales; family Saprospiraceae; genus JAHDHW01. The sequence goes on along the minus strand of CAZKDA010000151.1, from coordinate 11,023 downwards.
CCGCGAATACACCGACCTGAAATACGACTGGATGCAAAAGACTTTTGATATTTCAGCCATTTCTTTTCATAAAATGATGCAAACGCTGTACAAGCTTGATGCTATCAATGATTGGGGTTCTATCCTGGCGCTGACGTACATCGCCGGACAGCGCACTTTCCCGGATTACAACGAAATGGCGGAATCGAAAGCCCTGTTGGAGTCATTTGCCCGCAGCTTTGGCTACCATTTTGGCGTGAAAAATAAAGTCCGGGTCAACACCATTTCACAATCTCCGACCTGGACGACCGCAGGCAGCGGCGTGAAGGGATTCAAAGAATTTTTTGATTATGCCGATAAAATGTCGCCCCTCGGCAACGCTCCCGCCGAGTCCTGCGCAGATTATTGCGTAGCCATGTTTTCCGATTTCACGAGAATGGTCACAATGCAAAATCTATATCATGACGGTGGTTTTTCAAGCATGGGGATGAATCCGGCGGTTCTTGGTTTGTAAGGTTAATGTGGTGATTTGGTATTCCCGATTTCATCGTCCCGCTTTTTCTCGAAAAAGCGGGATTCGCTCCGATGTGGTATTCCCGATTTCATCGTCCCGTTTTTTCGAGAAAAAGCGGGATCCGATGTGGTATTCCCGACCTATCGGTCGGGATCTTCGCTACGCTGCGATATGGTATTATGGTTTACCGTTCACTGTTCACCGTTCACCGTTTACCGTTCACTGTTCACCGTTCACCGTTCACCGTTCACCGCCTCCCGTTTACTTTCCTCCACACTCACACTGATTTTCCCGCCTCCCGCCTCCAACTTCCCAGCTTTCCGACTTAACAACTTAACAAATAAGCAACCTGCCTGCCAAACGCAGTCAGGCAGGATTAACAAATTAACAAATCCGCAAGGATAAGCAATGTCTCAATCATCCGGCTCAACGTGCATGAGTACTTCGACGATTTCCGGGAATTCGCTCCTGATGCGGTCTTTTACATTGTGGGCGATCTCGTGGCCTTCCCGCACGGTCAGATCGCCATTTACGGTCAGGTGCAGGTCCACCCAGTAAGTCATGCCGGTTTTTCGGATGAAGCACTTTTCCGTGTCCACCACCCCTTCTACTTTTTTGGCAATTTGGCGGATTTCCCCGATCAACTCATCGTGCAGATGCTCGTCCATAATTTCGCCGAGTGCAGGCCTGAAAATGAGATAACTGTTGTAATAAATAAAACCGGCAGCGACGAGTGCCGCCCAGTCATCGGCAGTTTCATAGCCCTCTCCAAAGACCAGAGCCACGGCGATGCCCGCAAAAGCAGCCAGCGAGGTGATGGCGTCGCTGCGGTGGTGCCAGGCATCGGCTTTGAGGACAGTGCTTCCGGTTTCGCGGCTCCTGCGGTTGATGAAACGGAAAAAGAATTCTTTTATAAAAATGACGGCTCCGAGTACTGCCAGGGTATAAGGTTCCGGAGCGCTGTGGGGTGTCCGGATATGTCCGATGCTTTGGAAAACGATCACGGTTGCGGAAACGACGAGGAAGCCGACGACGAGGAAAGTCATCAAAGCTTCGGCCCTGCCGTGGCCGTAGGGATGGTCGCTGTCTGCCGGTTTGCTGGCATAGATAAACGCAAACAAAACCAAAGCAGTGCTGAAAACATCGGTGGTCGATTCGATGGCGTCGGCGATCAGCGCGTAGGAATTGCCGAAATATCCAGTAATTCCTTTGACGACAGCCAGCCCCAGGCTTCCGAAAATACTGAAGTAAATGGTCCTGATCGCCTGCTTTTCATTAGTTGACACCGGCAATTTTTGCTTTTGTGAATTCGCTTGTTTTTTCACCCTGCTTATTTCGCTTTATTTCGCTGCAATAGAGGAATCCGCTGTCCTTCCTCCGAGCATTTGATCAAAGTATCCAGTCGGGTTAGCCTTGTATCGTTCCTTTTGGCGCTCATCACCCAATGGATAGTTAGTTTTTTGGCAGATGGAGGTAAAGATTGAAAAAATTTCCAGGCTGTTTTGTTTGCTTTTAACTTTTGTTCAAAGGATTTATCCAGGCTGATATTTTCTTGTTCAAATGAATACACTGTTGCCTTTTTGGGGTCTAATTTTTTGAAGGCTTCCAAACCGGCAGGCCTCATTTTTCCAAGTTTTGTCAGGTGTTCTATTTTTCGGATATTCACAGCACTCCAGATACTTTTGGGGTTGCGGGGAGTGAACCTGATTTTATAACTTTTTTCATCAATACTTTGGCGGACACCGTCGATCCAGCCAAAACAAAGCGCTTCGTCCACCGATTCCGGCCAGGTGATACTTGGAATGCCACTACTGACTTTATGAAAGCCAACCCACAACTCCTTTTCAGTCTGGTGGTTTTCTTCCAACCAGCTTCTGAAATCCTCCGGTTTTGAAAAAAACTGTATATCCATGATTTGGTTTTAGCTGTTTGTGAATGGTAGAAAACTGTATATCACAAATTATGGATATTTTCCTTTCAAAAAGAAAAAATGCTTTACTTATCGGAATGCGCGCCGGTTTCTTACTTTTATAGCATTATCTATAACTGGAAATAAGCAAAAACGAATGACCTTTCAAATTATCAAAGACGACCCCTGGCTGGCTCCCTACGAACCGGATATCTCAGAGCGGTTGCAACGTTACCGCAATACTACCGCCTGGATCGAAAAGGAATACGGCAGTTTGCTGAACTACGCTTCCTTTCATCACTACATGGGGTTTCATTACGATAAAAACAAAAAAGGCTGGTTTTACCGCGAATGGGCGCCGGGTGCCGAACGATTGTTTCTCTTGGGAGATTTCAACCGGTGGAATGAAGAAAGTCACCCGCTTTATAAAAAAAACGAAGGCATCTGGGAAATTTTCCTGCCCGACGATCCCGCAGGCCCTGTTTTGGCTCATGGCCAAAAAATAAAAGTAATCGTTCATTCTTATTCTACGCGGAGAGCGCGGATCCCGGCCTACATCACCCGCGCTGTCCAGGACCCGAAAAGCAAGGGATTCGACGGGCAGATTTGGAACCCCGAACAGCCTTTTGAATGGACAGACCAGGATTTTGAACCTGACAACGCTGCCAATCCCCTGATCTACGAATGCCACGTGGGAATGGCGCAGGAAAAAGAAAGCCCCGGCACTTACCTCGAATTTGCCGAAAAGACCTTGCCGCGCATCCGCGACCTGGGTTACAATTGTATCCAAATGATGGCTGTGCAGGAACATCCGTATTATGGATCGTTCGGGTATCATGTTTCTAATTATTTTGCGCCTTCCTCCAGGTTTGGAACTCCGGAGGATTTGAAGTTTCTCATCAACAAAGCCCATGAGATGGGCATTGCGGTGATCCTCGATGTGATCCATTCGCATGCGGTGAAAAATGTCGATGAAGGGCTGAACGACTTCGATGGATCGGGGCACCAGTATTTTCACGCGGGAAGCAGGGGCTACCACGATTCCTGGGATTCCAAGCTGTTTGATTATGGCAAAAATGAAGTCAGGCGGTTTTTATTATCCAACCTGCATTACTGGATGTCGGAATTCCATTTCGACGGCTTCCGTTTCGACGGGGTCACTTCGATGCTTTACCACCATCACGGGCATTTTGTGGCTTTCGATCATTACGACAAATATTTTAAAACCGGAGTTGACTGGGATGCCGTCGTTTATCTCCAACTGGCCAATGAACTGATCCACCGGCTCAATCCCAATGCCCTTTCCATCGCCGAAGATATGAGCGGCATGCCGGGGTTATGCAGACCGGTTGCGGAGGGTGGTATCGGCTTTGACTACCGCCTCGGCATGGGTATCCCGGACTACTGGATCAAACTCCTCAAACACAGCAAAGACGAAGATTGGGATATTTACGAAATGTGGAATGTGCTGAACAATCGCCGCTACGGGGAGAAAACCATCGCTTACGCAGAATCGCACGATCAGGCGATGGTGGGCGACAAAACCACAGCCTTCTGGCTGATGGACAAGGAGATGTACTGGCACATGTCGAAAGGCGACAATAACATCAGCATCGAACGGGGGATAGCCCTGCATAAAATGATCCGGCTCATCACGATTTCGCTGGGCGGCGAAGGGTATCTCAATTTCATAGGCAACGAATTCGGGCATCCGGAATGGATCGACTTCCCGCGGGAAGGCAATCAATGGAGTTATAAATACGCCCGCAGGCAATGGTCGCTCGTGGATAACCCCAACCTGAAATACGAATGGCTCAACAACTTCGACCGCGATATGATCCATTTTATCAAAAACAATAAAGTGCTCTCCACCGGCTTCGCCAATCAGTTGAACATGGATACCTTCAACAAGGTGATTATTTTTGAAAGAGGCGGTTATATTTTTGTTTTCAATTTTCATCCGCACCACGCTATTCCCGATTATAAATTTCCGATCACAAAGCCGGGTGTTTTTAAGATCCTTCTCAATTCTGACCATGAAAAATATGGCGGACAGGGGCGCATCGATGAAACCATCCGCTACGAATCCTTCAGCGAAAATGGCAACGAAACCCTACAGATTTATATTCCTAACAGGACGGCTTTGGTGTTTGGGAGGGGATGAAGTTGCGGGTACACAAAGATTAACGATGTGTTCCGGCAAGCCGACTTAGGGTGGAGGAGTTGGGACGAAATGCTATAATTCCGAGCCACTAACCTAGTTCGGCGTAGGCTGTGCCTGCGACGTGGTGTCCGCAAAAATCCGTCCCGCCTGACCGTCGGGCAGGTTTGCGTAAAAGAATGAATATATTTGCAGAAAACTAAGACATGCCTACAGGATACCAAATCGATCAACAAAAAGGCTTATATTACCTGACGCTCCAAGTGGTAGATTGGGTGGATGTTTTTACGCGCAAGAACTACCGTGATATTGTTATATCCAGCCTGGAATACTGTATAAAACACAAAGGATTGAGTTTACGTGCCTATGTAATTATGAGCAACCATGTGCATTTGATCGCCAATGCTCCTGCAGGAAATCTGTCGGATATTTTGCGTGACATGAAAAGGTTTACAGCCACTTCCATTTTAAAAGAAATCGAACATGGCGCGGAATCACGAAAAGACTGGATGCTGAAGCGATTTGAATTCGCTGCCAGCAGACACAAAAGAAATAGCGCGTACCAATTCTGGAAGCATGAAAACCATGCAATGCAGTTGGTCAGCAACAAGTTTATCAGGCAGAAATGTTCGTATATTCACGACAATCCTGTTCGGGCTGGTTGGGTGGCGAATCCAAGCGACTGGCTGTATAGCAGCGCTGCGAATTATGAAGGTCAACCCGGCTTGATCGAGGTGGAATTATTGGACGAAATGTATTTTGATTGATCTATCGGCTTTTCATAAAACAGATTTTTATGTACGCTCCGGCGCAGGCATAGCCTACGCCGAACGGGGGACGAAATGCTATAATTCCGAGCCACTAATCTTTTCGACGCCCAGTTTCACACTCCATACTCCAGCCTTCCCTGCGACGTCATTTAGTTTCTTTTCCTGTTTTTCCAATTCTTTATATAAATGGTTTATATTAGCAAAAATACTGATTGGATCATCCAAAAAACTAACCACTTAAAACATGAAATTCGGAGAAAGAACCCTGAGAATACTTAGCAAAGGAAGAGATGTGGAAGAACTTCAATTGCGCCTTGCCGGTTTTGGCGGAACCGTATGGGATGGCGATTTCGGCCAGAAAACGAAAAACCAGGTCATGCTCTTCCAGAGCGATTTTATGAACCTGGCTCATCCTACCGGCATCGTGGACAACAATACATTCATCGCCCTCGATGTATTCGCCGACCAGTATCCTGTCAATTTTGATGATCTGAATTGTCCTGCGAAAACCGGATCAAACAGTGATGTTTGCAATTGCCAGGGTTTTGGCCAGCACAGGTTCAGGAAAGCTTATTTGAAATCCACTACTCCTTTGGTTTTAGATTGGAGCCGCAATGGCGATGCAACCTTCAGCGAATCAAGGCATCAGTATGAATATCCCGGCATTCACAAAGCCGTTTTGCACACTTACCGTGCTTTTATGTTTTATGCGCGCAATTCAAAATTCAAATCGCCACACATTACTTCGGGCTACCGCTGCCATATCGACAATGTTACCCGCAACAGGACTTCCACCAATCACATGGGGAAAGCGATTGATTTCAGCTTCGATGTAGCTCCGGGCGTTGACAAGCGAAAAGCCTGCAACGAAGCCAGGGATTTGCTCGTGCAAAAAAGCAATTGCCAGATCCGGTGGTATGAAAAAAACCAAAAAGCTCTTGAGCCGGGTCATCCGGGCGTGGGTGCAGAGTTTACGGCGGATACGTGGATACATCTCGATGTGCGGGAGTACGATCCCGACAAATATTTGCTCGACCGTTTTTTTGTGCGCAGCGCCAAAGAGCTGGATAGCAAAGAGTTAGCTTGACCAAAATTTGTCAACCGACTTTTTTTAAACCTGATATTGAACTATTATAATTTGAACATCATCCCTAATGAAATTGTGCGTCATCTAACATTGGTTATTCGGCTATGCCGAAATCTGCCCGTGCCGCCTGATACCTTTATCACGCAAAGGCGCTAAAGTGAACGGTGAACAGAGAACCTGTCTGTCGGCCAGGCAGGCTTCCCAAATCAGTCCCGCTGAACAAGGGCTATTTGAAATTCATCGCAGAGCAATTACCGTAGCTCTTCAGTTTGGAGTAAGCTCCGCATGCCCCGACAGGTCAGGTTTTTCAAACCGAAGCACCAAATAGCTGCGAAAATTTTGTTGGATTTGTGGAGAATTTGCGAAATTAGCTGGAGTTTAGAAAAAATATACCCGGCTTGATCGAGGCGGAATTGTTGGATGAGAAGTATTTCGATTGATCTATTGGCTTTTCATAAAACCCCGACTTGTCGGGACAGGCAGATTTTTATGGACACTCCGACCTGTCTGCTACAGGCAGGCGCAGGCACAGCCTACGCCGAACTGGGGTTCTTTAAGAGGCGAAAGAAAATATCCAATTGCAATATGAACTTTCCCTCAGAGTTTGTACTTTAGAACATTAAAATCGTAGCATGAAGCTCCACCCATATATGGCTCAAAGAATGGATAAACTCAAAGAGTTGTGTTTAAAGCATGGAGTCTTCAGGCTATATGCTTTTGGGTCAATAGTATCCGGTACTTTTAGCGTCAAAACGAGCGATATTGACTTGCAGGTAGAATTACTCCCCATGAAGGATCCCGTTACCAAAGGCCTCACGCTGCTTGAACTTTGGGATGAACTGGAAAATCTATTTGAAAAAAAGGTCGATTTATTGACCGACCAACCCATCAAGAACCCCTTTTTCCGAAAAGCATTGGAGGAAACTAAAATCCTGGTATATGACCGAGCAAGCCAAAAAGTACCTGTCTGACATCCTTGCAGCGATTGAACTTATAGAGAATTTTTCTAAGGACACACCTACCTTTCAGTTATACCAAACCGACCTGAAAACAAAAAGCGCAATTGAAAGGCAAATGGAAATATTGGGAGAAGCGGTAAACAAATATTCAAAGGAAGCTCCCGAATTTCCACTGAGTAACGTTTCCCAAATTGTATCATTTCGCAACCGGTTAGTACACGACTATGATAATATAGATGATACGATTGTATGGGCGGTATTAAAAAAACATCTTCCGGTTTTGAAACAAGAAACATCCGAATATTTGGAAAAATAAAGCAGCATTCAAATTTGGGCGGGTGTCTAATACCCATAGCCCCCCGACAGGTCAGCATTTCCAAACCAAAGCACCAAATAGCTGCGAAAATTTTGTTGGATTTGGATTATTTGCGAAATTAGCTGATGCTTGTAACTTTATATTTACTATTATTTATTGGACAACTGAATGTTTTTGTAGACTAAAAAAGAAAAAATGAAAACAATCACACTATACCTGTTGACATTTGTCACTCTGATCGGGTGTTCTTCCTCAAAAAAAATCTCAAAAACAATAAATCATCAATATTATAATATAACCTTTACTCCAAAATCTGTTTCCAAAATTGGTGTAGGTAAAGTTAAACTAGAGATTACCCCAATTGATGCCGCGAGCATCAATCGAGAAACTTTTGAAGCTGCTAGTCGTGATGGAAACTACGAAAAAGAACTTGCGCTTTCAATCGAAAAGAGAAAGATCGAATTAGATACTTACTCAAAAGCCCAAAGAGCACGTATAAATGGACGAATTAATGCAATTGAATTAATCAACAAACTCGAAAGAGAAAATCAAATCCCTTCTAACACTGCCTATCAATTAAAATCGAGAATTTGGTATGGTGAAGAATATGGAAAAGATGGAACGGAAGTTACTAGCCTATCTGATGTTGAATCTTATCCGGATAATTTTAATCCTTATAAAATCAATCAAAAGTATTTGAGCGTATTTAAAGTGACATTCGAAAACGAAAGTAATGAAATAGAAAAAATAAATTTGAAAGAGTTCCAAGTAGTTAGCGGCGAAGAACTACTTTACCCTCTAGGAATAGAATATTTTGAGGATAATTTAGAAGAGCAGCCAGAAAAAATGAAAAACATTCACCGAATGAATATGCCAAATGAACTTATTATTACTCCTAGACAAAGAATTACCAAGTATTTGGCAATCCCAGCTATTAATCCTCGAAATGATAAGCTACAAATTCAAATGATAAAAGATACTAAAATTGTAAATTTTGATTTTAAAGTTAAGGACGAAACCTTAAATAAAAACTATCAAGTAGAGAGTTATGATGTATATACTTCAGGGTTAGCAGATTCGTTTTCCTATGATTTTTATTGTGCAGTACATTATCAAAACGGAGTATCTTACGCAGCTATCGATAACCGAGTGTTTGTGAGCGAAGAAAAGAAAAAAATACCAGTTTCAGTCTTTGTAATAGCAATTCATCGGACAAGTTCAAATGCTAAAAATTCGAAAAAATTGAATTTTAGATTTGCAGATATGAATAAAAATAAAGTAGTAGTATCTTTTTGGCAAGATCGAAAGAGTAAAAAATAAAAACCCCCGTTCGGCGTAGGCTGTACCTGCGACGGAGCGTCAGCAAAATTCAGTTTTGCAACCAAAGATAACCACCACCCGCGTTTCCAGGAATTTCAATATGTCTTCTTTGTTTAGCATTTTCTGTTTTTCTCAAAGATATTGATTTTTTCATTTCATTTGAAAATTCAACTGATAGGGGATGGTCCCGACCGGTGGTATGGGACAAGTCGGGGATAGGCTTCAGGATGAAGCCGGTTATAATCAACCCCCTACGATCCCCATATCCCCTTCTTCATTTCCTTTTCCAATTCAACAGGGCAAATGCTGATCAAGCTATCTTTGCTGGCTCTTTTTTCAACAATCTGGTTTATCTGGTGCCGCTGGTTCATGGCGATAGTATAAGGTATTCTCAGGAAAAATAAAGAGGAGAAAAAATGTTAAAGAAAGAACAAAATAAAACTGAGAATGGAAGAAATTGTCGAAACAGAAAGATAGGAATATTGCACTAAGCAGCGCGTGGCTTGGTAAAAATGGAAATATACCAAACCTGCGAACTAAAGCGATGGAAAGGTACATTACAAATGCTAAAGTAATGATTAATCCTGACAGACCGAATTCTGCCAAAATGTTAAGGAAAACATTGTGAGAATGTAAGTAATTTTTCTCGATTTTAGTTTTTTCAGAAAAAAGAAGCCGACTTGGAGCATAATCTTTTAACGCGACATTATAGTTACCCGGCCCAATTCCAATAATCGGATGATCATAAAACATCTTTAAAGCGCTTTGCCATAACCATAACCTGGTAGTTGCTGTGTTAAGATTTTGATTGGCTTCTTTTGCATCGTCAAGTTTCCGGAATGTCTCATCTTCTCCGTTTATATAGTTTTCTGTATTGAATACAGATTCCCACAAATTAGAAAATTTAAACGCACATGGAGAAAGAGTAAACAATGATAATCCAGCTATTCCTAATGAAAAAACAGCAGTCTTTAAAGTACTTCTGTTTAGTAGCAGTAGAAGCAAAGGAAACAAAAGAATAAGCGCCGCATTGAGCGAGCCTGATAGTGTCATGGCAACTGAAAGAATTCCAATTGAGGGATAGAAAATCCATGCGTCCAATTTCGTTTTTTCCTTTAAGAAAAAGAAAACAAAAATTCCAATGGACATGAAACAACCAAAAATATTCGGATGCATGGTTACTCCTGCCCTGAAACGATCATCCAGTACCTGGTATTCACCGTCTCTAAAGGTATTAACCAGAAATCCAAAAAAGCTTTCATTTGTTACTTCAATAAATGAAACAATTGCAAACAAAATTGATAGAATCGCTACGATCCTGAGAAAAAAGAAGCCAGAACTTTTTCCTTCAAGGTATAAAAGGAAGAGGACAAGAAAAGAAATACTAAAGGGAAATCCATACTGAAAAAGAGCCTTGAGTCCTAAAATAGTTGGAAACCTTGAAAACCCAACAGATATAATCCCAGAGAAAAGAAATAATCCCATAAAAATAAGGATGTCTTTTCTCTTTTTGAGAAAATAGTGGAAATCCTTAGCGTAAAAAATACAGAATACAATGCCTAAAAAAAAGATAAAAAGAGATAACGGAAGTGATTCAACAGATAAGAACTTCAATGGAAAAAGTTGCATATTTAACATTAGCGAAAACATGAGTATCACAATATAAATTCGAATCAAAGCTATGGTGTGCATCTATATTTCATCTTAAGGTGGGTTCTAAAAATTCAATTATTTCAATTGAGTGTGCTACAAAAAAGTGGCAAGGTGGTAAAAAAATGGAGTTCAAATTGAATTTGTAAATTTGGTTTTACATAAAAAAATCAAAACAAAAATCAAAAAGAACTCCACATGCAAGATAACCAAAAAAAAGATTAGACGAATTGCTGGACAGCGGCAAGACAAAAATCAGCCTATGTAAAAAGCGATGTGAGTATATGCCAAATGGAAATGGGCTATTTAGTGTCTGACCGAAAACGTCAATTTGGTCAACTCTGGCTATTTGCGATTG
>CAZKDA010000150.1:0-11477 GCA_964551455.1 uncultured Saprospiraceae bacterium | reverse complement strand
GACTACGCATAGATTAATTTTTATAATCCGAAATCTATGCGTTGTCGTGTATAATTTAAAAAATTCACCGATTATCTGCTCAATTTTCATGCGGGGTGAATTTTAGAAAATCGATAAGAGCAGCGGATGCGCAATACGACGCGCGTGCGAGCGCTTGCATCAGTCGGTGTTGACGCCAGGATTTGCTTATTTTTCGATAAAATCTGCTTCCCAGGGTCCTATCCCGGTGATTTGAAGTATTGTGGCTGAGTCAGCCCAAATCGTATGGATCGCGTCGCGGGCATTCACATAATAATCACCTGGCCCAAATGCCTTCGCATTTTCCCGCGTTCCGTCTTTTCCAAATGCAACATAAGCTTTTCCTTGCAGAATGGTCACACGTTCATCTTTTGGGTGCGTGTGAGCCGGCATCACAAACTCACTGTTGACCTTGAAACGTACAGTGAACAAATCGGGCTTTTGGGGATTCCCTTCCAAAACAGCCATCTCACAGCCAGAGGGTAAATTTGGCGGGCATGGTTTCCATTGGATTTCTTCGGCATATACAACATGCTGCACGGATCCTTCCGGAAATTGCATTTCTCCCAATGGTGCTGGTGGTTGTGTACATCCTGCAATGATAAGGAGCATAAATAAAATGGAAAAGTTGAATTGGTTTTTCATTTTAGAAAAGGTTGGTTTATTGTTCATTTTTCTTTTGGTCTTGCCACCAATCAATTACGCAGACGTCACTCCCAACTTACTTCTTTTCGCTTATGAAAGTTAATATAGCGTTTTTTTATCAAGCTCCACAAACGACGACGCTCAATTTTTAGAAAAAGCTTTAAGCTCCCGGACGAGCGCTTCCCTGTGTGCTGAGATATAATCCAAAATCAAATCTTTTTCTTTCTCTTCCCGGAAGGTTTGATTCAGCAATCGGTCGCTTTGGTTGAAATATCGGTATTCTGCTTTGGTAATTTCTGCGCCATTTTCATTTTTTGAAAAAATGTCAACGGTGTTGAAGATCACTGTTGCGGATTCCTTAAAACCAATTTCCATCAGCGAATTACCCATTTCTGAGGCATCACTGGCAGAATTGACGTAAATGTAGTTTCTGATCCCCATCCTTAAAACCTTATTTTCCAATTCCCACACCAGATATAGTTGTCCGCTAATATGACTGGAAGTGTCCGGTTCTTCAAATCTGAATCCTTTACTTCGAAATTTTTTGATCAGCCACCAATGCATATCCTCTGTGGTCATTTCTTCTACTATTACCGCTTTTTTTTCTTCCTTGATGATTTTGTCAGGAATGTTAACTACGCTAAGTGTATCATTGGCATCCGACCTGCGGAAATGAGCGGTATCTTCCACGCCGTTCAGTTCCATGATCGCGGAGCAGTGATCCATTAAAAGATGGCCGTTGTAGGGAGCCAGGGATGGCGTTTTATAAAAGGCTTCGAAAGTAATGGCATGATGATCCTTTCCCGGTTCGAAAACAAACTCGTATTTCTTCCAGTGGTTATGGTCGATCAGCGGGGTTTCCGCCAAAAGTTCGGATTTATGACAGTAATTATTTCCTCCCCATATCCTCAATTTTATGGGTTCTGTGTAATTGGCACCTTGTCCGGTTAATCTGCTTTGGCTGATAAGTTGAGGGGATTGCGCTAAAAAAATGCTAAACCAGTACCTTTTGCCGGATTGCAGTTTATGGTTTAATAACTGGGCGATGCTTTCCCAGGAGTCATTATCTCTGGTGACCATTCCGATATAAGTGTTACCATTGAGAGGTGCAAGGTTTACGTTAAAATATCCAGGCTGAACATCGGGGGTATTAAGACCCTCCTTCCCGCAAGGCTCCCAACCCTGCGGCGCTTTACAGCATCTTGGCAAGTCTTCAAAAGAAGGATTACGCAGTGTGATGATCTGTTGGCTGAGCAAGGCATTTGAACAAAAAAGAAACACCAGGATTTGAATAGTTTTCATCTTTTGCGATTTATTTTAAGAAAAGTGTTTTATCAAATCTTCATCCCACGTTGTTTTTGTTTGTCCACGAATGCTTTAGAGCAAGTTGGCTCGAACAAACTTAAAACTTTAATTTATTCCTTTTGCACCTTCACAGGAGAAAAAATTCCTGAAGCGTTGGTTAAATGTAACTACTTTTTGTGAAAAACATGGTGTAAGTAGGCAAGTCAAACTTTAGAACCCTCCTTCTTTTCTTACCACAGATCAAATAATATTCGTTGACTCTTTTTTTTGTCAATTACGATTCCAATGTATAACTTGGCAGCCGGACAGCGAGGCTTTCCTCCGCTTAACTGACGCATCGATAAAAACATCTTAAACAAATCAAAAGGTCACACCACTTCAATGAGCAATAAAAAGAAGTTATCATCGGAACAGCGCGAAGAACTACTCAAAATCTTAAAAACTCGTTTTGAGAAAAACATGGATCGCCACAATGGTCTTGAATGGGCTAAAGTACAAACAAAGCTGGAAGCCAATATTGAAAAACTATGGTCGCTCCACGAAATGGAAAGCACGGGCGGCGAACCGGATATCATTGACTTTGATAAAAAGACAGGCGAATACATTTTTTATGATTGTTCGGCGGAAAGCCCTAAAGGTCGCAGAAGCCTTTGTTATGATCGCGAAGCGCTGGAATCGAGGAAAGAACACAAACCGGAAAACAGCGCTATGGATATGGCCAGCGACATGGGGATCGAGCTTTTGACAGAGGAACAATACCGCGGATTGCAGCAACTGGGAAATTTTGATACCAAAACCTCGAGCTGGGTAAAAACCCCTGCTGCCATCAGAAAACTTGGCGGCGCCCTATTTTGCGACCGTCGCTACGATCATGTTTTCGTGTATCACAACGGCGCAACCTCGTATTATGCCGCCAGGGGATTCCGCGGTTTGCTCAGGGTATAATAAGTGTTGTGGCTCCTTGTATGAAAGATGGAGAAAATTGCCACGAAGTCTCTATGCCACAAAGTAAATCCTGCATATTGCTATAAATCGGTTTTCATAATAAATCATAACAATCTGCACCTTTCTGCGTCAAGTATAATATGATCTAGGGGAATAAAAGTGTCAAAAGCCCGTATCTGAAAAGTAATCATGTTCTCACCGGAATTTATAATTTCAATTTGCAAAATAAACGCTGAAAAAATAATGATCGGTTATTCATCTTTAGTGGGATAGTTTGCAACTTGCCTTAAATCGCAAATTTTCCTTCAAATGCTGTCATTTTTTGAATAAAAAGTAAAACTATGAAGATCATTGCTACTTTATCCATCGTTTTTTCCTGCTCGGTTTGTTTTTCTCAAAATTGGTCTCCTGTCAATGCGGTCGAGCGGTTCAACTTTCAAATTGATACCGCTTCGTACATCAGCAATACATTATGGGTAGATTCAATTGCTATCGTGAATTCGGATTCCGTTTTTTACCTCAACAAAGTTGTTTTGGATTGCTTTGATTGCCCCTGGATGTACGATCCGCTCATTGAATTTAAGATCGCCAATCAAGGGCAGTTTCTACAGGAAAAGATCGTCAAAACAGCGCCCGATATTTATCGCTTCGAAGGCAAGCGGACTTTTACCTTAAAAGCTCACGCTGCTCTGGATGAAAGCTGGACTTTCGACAGCACAGGCAATGTAATCGCAACCGTTTTGGATATTTTTGAGGATGAGGTTTTTGGTGAAACGGATTCCATAAAAACCATTCAACTTTCCAATGGCGATACGATCTGGCTTTCCAAAGATCATGGAATTATCAAATTCATGGAAGGGGAGCATTACTATGAATTAAAAGGAATTGAGGGCAGGGATCTCGGAGAAATTATTCCTGATTTTTGGGACTTTTATAATTTCGATGTTGGAGATGTCTTTCAGTATGAACATACGGATGTAACTTTTCAGGGAACACTCTGGCAATGGAACACCGTGGAAAAGTATGAGATCCTCGCAAAGCAAATAGAAGCTACGAAAATAACCTATGAAGTTTATCAGGTGTCTAATAAATCTTATACAACTAATAATGGCACCTATCCTTTCAGTTCAGGTCAAGGCATCGATACAATCATCTTTGAACAATTTCCAACTGAGCACTACACAGAACTATATAATCGAACTTTAGTCAAATATGACGAATATGAATTGTGCGAAGATCATATCCGGCATTACATAGGAATTTACAAAGATCCGACGGATAACAGGGTCGTTAAAAAAACAGGAAACCCCTTTCCATATTATCCAGACATGAGCATTTCTTACCAGTTTATTGATTTTGACGAAGAGTCCGACACCCTTGTTTTAGAATCCTGTGTTGCAAATTTCTATTATGAATTTAAAGAAGGAATTGGATTGATCTTTAGTCAGGTATCGGATTTTGAATGGGGGAAAAGATCGGAGCTTGTTGGCTACGTAAAAGGAACAGATACCATCGGGGTTATTTCGGCTGACGAAGATATTTTGTTGAGTACCAATGAAGTTGACGGCAAAGGTAGCCCAATAAAAATCTATCCTAATCCGGTAACGGATGGCGTTCTGAACCTATACAATCCCGAAAGCTACAGCTTCCAAACGGAGATATTCAATCCCGACGGGAAACGGATATTCAGTCGTCCTGCACAATCGATGGGCAATCTGTCAATTGATTTGTCAGATCAGCCGAGCGGAATTTATTTCGTGCGGCTTTCAACTCAAAATGTTTCTAAAACTTATAAAATCGTCAAACCTTGAGCGCCCACGCCACTTCTCTGACGAGGAGTAAAAAATGATTAAATTTGGCTAAAAAACCAATGCGGGTAACCGATAAGAAATATTTTGACGATTACAAGGAAGCAATTAATATCAACCTGACCGACTTATTTGATTCAACAGATTTTTCCGACAAGAAAATTGACTTGGGGTACAGGATCAGATCAGCTGCTGTATTTTCATCGAACATCGAAGGGAATAGCATTGATTTGAATTCGTTCATGAATGCTATTATTGGAAAACGGAAGTTCAAACCCCAAAAAGAGATACGAGAGATAGAATATCTGGTGAAAGCGTATGAATTTGCAAAAGAAAACAAATTGGATGAAAAGAATTTTCTGAAAGTCCATAAAATACTAAGCAACACACTATTGCTCAAAGATAAAAGAGGAAAATACAGAAATGACAGAATGGGGGTATTTGACAACACGGGATTGGTTTATCTGGCCATTGAACCACAATTTGTCGAAGAAAAAATGAACGAATTATTTCAAGATATTAACACGCTTCGAAATAGAAAATTGAGCATAGAGGAATTGTTTTACCATGCTTCATTGATCCACTTAAAATTTGTTCATATTCATCCATTTTGGGATGGAAACGGAAGAGCAGCAAGAATTTTAGAAAAGTGGTTTTTGTCTGAAAAAATTAAAAACAGGGCCTGGAAAATCCAATCGGAAAAGTACTACAAAGAACATCTGTCAGATTATTATGAATGTATAAACCTTGGCGTGAATTATTATGAATTGAATTACGATAATTGTATTCCTTTTTTGACATTAATCGTAAATTCTTTGAAAGAAGAAAAATAGTGGCTGCACCTGAAAATGGCGGGAAAAAATTGCCACGAACTGTGTGACACCCGCCCGCCCGTAGCTTTCGGGCTGGTTCGGGCTGGTCGAATTGTGAGCGGCTGATTTGGAAGGCGCCGGCCAGAGCTCGAAGCATTTTGGATTTTAAACTGCAAGGTGAAATCATCTGGGTAATAAAATTATAAACAAGTCATTTTCTCCACCATACCAAAGTTGCAAGTCTCGAAACAAACGCCTGGCATTCGTGCATTCGTGGCTTCTAAAAATATACTTAATACAAGCCACGAATGCACGAATGGATGATGTGATTACACAATCCCCCAGTCGATAGGATTTTTCCCCTGTTTTACAAGTAGTTCATTTGCTTTTGAAAAGTGGCCGCAGCCGATGAAGCCGCCGCCCGCAAGCGGGGAGGGGTGGACCGCTTCCAGCACGTAGTGTTTGGTTTCGTCGATCAGGCTCTTTTTATTTTTGGCAAAATTGCCCCATAGCAAAAAAACGATGCCCTCGCATCGCTCCGAAATGGTTTGGATGACTGCATCAGTGAAAGTTTGCCAGCCGATATCTTTATGAGAACCTGGCTTTTGCCTTTCGACGGTCAGGATGGCATTGAGGAGGAAAACGCCCTGCTTTGCCCAGCCGGTCAGATCGCCGTGCTTTGGAATGGGAATCCCCAGGTCGCGGTTGATCTCTTTGTAAATGTTCACCAAAGATGCAGGGATGCGGATGTTCGCGGGCACCGAAAACGACAACCCCATCGCCTGACCCGGCCCGTGGTAAGGATCCTGACCGAGGATCACCACCTCTACTTCGTCGATCGGGGTAGTGTTGAAAGCGTTGAAGATCAATGGTCCCGGCGGATATATGGTTTTGCCTTCCTGCTTTGCCTTCACGAGAAAATCTTTGATCTCGCGGAAATAAGGCTTTTGGAACTCTTCCTTCAGCGCCGATTTCCAGCTTTCTTCAATCTGTACGTTTGTTATTTCGCTCATAGTTGTCGGTTCTGTTCCTTCCGGTGAAAATAATTAAAAAGCTACAAAAGAAAACAATCCGGCCATAGCCCCCTGAATTTTGCGGCGCCATTAATTGTTTTATAAACTAAAAAAAAACTAATTTTGCACCGCCGAATGAAAAGCTATCCGGTCAAAAATGGTCTCGTAGCTCAATTGGATAGAGCAGCTGCCTTCTAAGCAGCAGGTTCCAGGTTCGAGCCCTGGCGGGATCACGAAAGCTCTGCGTAAGCAGGGCTTTTTTAGTTTAGGGCGAGAAGTCTAGGCGGGATCACAAGCGTTGGGTCCCGACCTAGAGAATCTTTGAGCGAAGCGAGATTAAATTTTCTCAGTCGGGAGCGGGATCACGAAAGCTCCATCAGTCGATGGGGCTTTTTTATTTCCTCTCACTAAATTAGTTTTGCGTTTCTTCTACATATTCCAGGAGATCAGCAGGCTGACAATCTAGTGCCTTACAAATAGCTTCTAAGGTGCTAAAGCGTATAGCTTTCGCCTTTCCCGTTTTTAAGATAGAGAGGTTAGAAAGTGTTAGTTCAACTTTTTCTGATAGCTCATTAAGCGACATTTTTCGCTTTGCCATCATTACATCTAAGTTTACAATGATCGGCATAGCTTATACTGTTAATTCGTTTTCATTTTGAATTTCAAGACCCTTTTTGAAAATAGCCGCAATAATATAGACTATGGCAGCCATCAAAATAAATGCTTGACTGTCAACCCAAAACTGATTTAGCTGGTCGATTTCGTAGCCACGATGCAGCAAATTTTTAGTTGTTTGCCTGGCTATAAAACTTAATAGTCCTATGGATAGCGTGAAGTAACTAATTTGCGTAATTTGTTCAGAAACAAAACTGTTGAATGGTTTTGACAAATCCAGTTTGCTTATAAGCCTGATGACTATATAAAATAAGTACGCTTTCAAAATCGAGATTACTATTATAAAAGTGTACATACTGAAAAAAGCCCATTGGCTATGATTATACATTTCACTTAAGTCCAGCTTTTGATATAAATTTTGGACAAATTCAGGTTTGTATAAGCTGAATATAAAATTGACTATCAAGCCTCCGGCTTCAATGCACAAGCCAACAAAAATAACCCAAGCCACAATACTCAGGACTTTAAATACGAAGTTGTTTGTTTTTGACATCATTGTTGAAGTTTATGTTGATGTCGCAAAAATAATAAATATTTATTGAAAAACAATAAATATATACCTTTATTCAAGAAATGTTTTTTAAAGCCTTAAATGATCTTTTGATAAGTCCTTGATGATCTACGGTTTGTTGTTGTGTGTAAATGTCCGATTATGAAGGTGAGTTTTTTCATGCACTGAAATTTTCTTTTTGGTTGTGCACAACGATAGGCTATGCAACGTGCCAGCAAACCTGCCCGTTCCGTCAGGCGGGTTCGCCGAGAGCGTAGGCTTAGAGCGAACCAGCCCGTTCCGTTCAGGCGGGTTTGCCGTGGGTTTGCTCTGCTGGCATGGGCGGATAGCCGATGTTCTACGCAGATTTATTTGATTTCATAAAGTATTCCGAAGTTGAAATTAAGCGAATCGTGCCTGTTTGATGGTTCGTCTGGATGAGGATAACCATAAATTGATAGATTTGATCCAAAGTACCATTTGTACCCCAAGTCAATGACAAAATCAATTCGCTGAAAAAAACTAAAGTTAACGCCTAAATTTGAATAAAGGCCAAAATTAATGTATGAACTTAATTCGCCGGGAAACCCTAAGCTTTCTTCGCCATCGAATATTCCAAGTTCGTCATCATGAACTATTGTTCTTTCTCCTTCAAGACAATAGGGAAATTGAATCGCATAACCAATTCCCAGAAAAGGAGATATATTTTTCTGACTTAGAAACTGATACTTAATCAAATTTTCGACCTCAAACTGTTTTTCTTTTACCGAGCTTGAATAGGAGGCAGAGATGCCATATCTGGCGGTTAAAGGTGTAGTTATACCAGATTTCATTGTTTCGTAATTTCTTATTGAGTGAGTCACATTGAGGTGAAAAACCCAATTGGTAGAAAGTTGATACTCTCCAATTAGCCCGAAATTCCAAAAAGTTGGATGCCCATCCAACTTCAAGCTGTAGATTTTGTCAACTGAGGATTTTAACCCAAGTCTGAATTTTGAATTCTCGAATTCTTGACAATAGCCAGAAATTGCAAGTAAAATAATTAAAGCAATTAATGAGATTTTTTTCATCTGTAATTTTTTTTGCGTAGAACATTAAGTCCAACGGTTTCGGCTTGGCGCAGTTCAAGGCGTAGAAAGAAAAAATCGACGCGCAGCGTCGAAATTTTTTTTTTCGGAGCCTTGAATTGCCGCTTAGCTCGTGTTGTACGATGTCCGAGCGGAGCGAGGCAAGTACAACGCGGCGCCAAGCCGAACCGTTGCTACGCAGTCCGAGCGAAGCGAGGATTGCGTAGCAACGATTGGCTATGCTTGACGTGCCAGCAAATTCGCCGTGAGCGTTGGCTTGGAGTGAATTTGCTGTGGGCTGGGTTCGCTGGCATGGACGCATAGCTATTGTTGGTGGTAGTATTTTTAATAGTTGCAATTCCCAATAATTTCTTCTCTAATTGTATCACTACCAAGATACAATTCAAAATCAATTTTGTAAGAATATATATTCATGATTTTTGATTCAACGGGTACGGCATTTAATACAACTTTAATTGTATCGTTTGAATAAATTTCTTTCCATGGACTCCCTTTAGTTCGATCGGAATTGAAAGATTTGATTAACGGAATTCTAGTTCTATTTATTGAATCTTTGAACTTGATTAATCCAATGTTGTTTAAACTATCCCTTGCGAAAAAGTGATGTTTATCCCAATATTCTCCTTCATTTTTAGCAAATAGACAATTACATCTTATAACTTCTTCCCAAGAAAGAGGCAGCCAATCAATAATATCTGATTTAGGGTTTTTCATTAATAATTGGGTGTCAGTTTCCTTTTCATTTTCTGAATTTATTTGAGATTCGGAATTGTTTTGACAAGACACAAATAGAATCCAAACAAATAATATTGAATGCAAAAATTTCATTTTTTATTACCACCAACGGTTGCATATACGCCGTGTCGCCGTTTAGGCGGCATGGGCGTATATGCGGTGTTCTATGCCGTGTCAATTACTCGACTTTTGAATACACCAACTTGTATTCTCTATTTTTCCATTATTAACAACAATTGAAAAGCAATTCATATGCGAAATCGTGCATTCAAAAATGTACCTTTTACCTACATTGTTTGGTTTTAAGAATTCTTCTTCTATGGCACGATAGGCTTTTTCAGAACATAGTATTTTAAACAACTCAAATTTGTCCAAACTTTCGAGACATTCAATATCTATAAAAAGTTTTTCTAAATCATTCAACTTATTAGGATTTGTTTCACCTCTTATACTAAATGAGATGAAGCCTATCCGTTTTCCTTCTGAGAAACCAAATTTAGTGTTTGATGTGTCAGGATCAATAATGCTTCTCATGTATTTTAGAGACAAATCACAATTTGAAGTTCTATTTGACAAAAAGTATTCGGAACATTTGTCTGCCCAAGAGACTTCTTTTAAAACTGTTTGATTTGTACCTGATTCAATAGATTTAGATGAATTACACGAAAAGCACATCATGAAGAAACTACAAATGATTATTTTGTTTAGTGTTTTCATAATGCAAGCAGTTTATAAACCCCATGAAAATTACCAAACGAAACAATCATAATATAGCTGCCAGTTAATTTAGGTGCTTGAATATTGGCTACAGAAGCATTAGAATAATTGAAAGAACTTACCAATTTTCCTGTTGGATCAAATATAGATATCATTTCAAAATCCCTCTCCGCTTTTATCTGAAATATTTGTTCTGTACGAACTGGGTTGGGGTATAGGATTGGAATATCAACATATAAATCGTTCATTGATGTTATACAACCATCTGTTGATGTATCCATCGCATAACCACTAAGGCATCCGATTAGTGCATTTTGAGTTCTGTTTTTTTGGACATTTATTCCATTTAGAGTTTTTGCATCAATAGTAGTTTTGATCTGCATAGGAGTCAATTCCCAATACATTAACCTGTCATCACTTGTTCCATTTAGTGGAGCATCCATTGCATGTTTCATTAATAAAAGATGACCAATTTCATGCAACATTACACTATAGAGATCGTATTCATTACTTCCTATACCACTTCCCGATGTGGATACATACCATGCATCTTTTTCATCAAAAATAATGTCAGCATCCCTTAATCTGCCATCAATATACGGATCACTTAACGTGTCACATAGCCCTGTAGCAATAGTTGTCCGGGTAACAGCTAGTTGAGTTCCAGGTAAATTACCCACTGTTACGGTATATTTTTGATCTAAACTATTTTGTCCGTTATTATTGATACCTGCAAATTTGAATTCAAGTCCACTCGCTGTTTCCCAATCACAAAAAGCTGCTTGACATACGGCAAGTACATCAGTATATGAAATCCCTTGTAACATCAACATCGAATTTGAAGCTATTCCAGCGCTATCAATGTACCAATCGAATGAGTTGATTCCTGCAAATGGGTTGGTTGCAATAGAATTCATTCTTTCATTCGGCGCAGCATAAGTATTGCTGATCGCATATTCGATATCAACTGTATCCATACAACTCATATTGACCAATGGCGTAACAATCCATTCGCCACTTCCCATTGGTTGGTCGCCTGGAGCAAGGGAAGAAACTAATACCTCAATCGAGAGATCTGACCATGATTTTACCCACCTGGCATCAGTACTTTGGATTGTCAATTTTGAGGCGCCTCCATCATCTGCATTTGGAATTTGGAGCATTCCGCCGATTCCAAATCCTGAGCCGCTTATGGTCATAATTTGTTGGACACCTGCACCAAAAGG
>CAZKDA010000149.1:0-11477 GCA_964551455.1 uncultured Saprospiraceae bacterium | reverse complement strand
CCTCAGTTCAATATTATTATGGATGAAGATTTAGTCGTCGGTGTGGGATCCCTTGAAGCTGAAAACGCAATTACCTTGTTCCCAAACCCTGCCAATCAACATTTGAATATTCAGTTCAAAAACCCGGTGGATGGCAAAATCGAGGTTTTCGTTTCAAACGTTCAGGGGCAGCGGCTGAGAAACCGGACCTTCGATGCTCCGCTCCAACAGTTTCAACTAAACACGGCTGACCTTTCCGCAGGGGTTTATTTCCTGCAGATCATGGCCGGTGAGCAGGTGTTTACGGAGAAGTTCATCATCCAGAAGTAAACATCCCGCACAAGATTATTTTTTGAAATAAAAAACATCCCCGATCTTCAGAATTGCAAAGGTCGGGGATGTTTTTTTCTCACGCTGCAAAAAAGACTCAAAGACATCCCACTGAGCAAGCGAAATGCCATAAGGAGGTAAAGTTTTTTCCTTTTTTCTTAGTGGCTTTGAGTCTTTGTAGCATTTTATTTTTTCTTTTTTCCGTTGGTATCGGAATTGCTGAATAGTTAGAAATCTTCTTTTTCAATTCCCACAATCTCTTGAAGTCAATATCTGCACAATTAAATTGAAACTAATTCCATCTGAGCTTATCTCCCCAATTTGTAAATTCGTGGCTATAAACCTGTTTCCGAAAACCATTGGATTTTGACAGAATCACTTCTTAAATTATTACCGAACTATGGAGCCTATATCTTTTAACCCCCAACTTATAACCCATTATTTTTCGCCACTTGCTCCACCTGTTCCCATACCCGGAAAACATTTTTGTAGCACATTTTGGCAATATCTTCTTCGGAGTAGCCGCGCTTGAGCAGCACGTAGATCAGATTCGGATAGGCGGCAACATCCTTCAGGCCAGTGGGAAGGGAATCCCCTACCCCGTCGTAATCCGAGCCGAAACCCACGTGATCGGCGCCGACCAGCTTCACTACATGGTCGATATGATCGGCGACGAGTTCCACATCGGCATAGAAAAGCTCCGCGTTGTTTTTCCTGTAATCTTCCTTAATTTCCTTTGCTTCCTCGCTTCCTTCCGCAATACCTTTTTCCAGCAGCAGGGCGCTGATCTTTTCGCGGGCTTCTTCCTTTTTTCCCCGTAAACTTCCGTCGAGAAAATCAGAGCCGAAGTTGATCATGATCACCCCGCCCTTTTCACCGAGCTTTCGGATCATGGCATCGTCCATGTTGCGCTCGAAACCCGGTGTGAATTGACGCGCTGAAGAATGTGAAGCGATGCAGGGCGCTTTGCTGAGTTCCATCACCTGGTAAAAAGTCTTGTCCGAAACATGGGAAATATCCACCATGATCCCGACGCGGTTCATCTCGCTTACCACTTCCCTCCCGAAAGGGCTGAGGCCGTTCCAGGTCGCTGTGGTGTCGTAGGAGCTGTCGCATATTTGGTTGTCGGTGGCGTGGGTCAGCGTGATATAGCGGATGCCTCTTTTATGAAAATAGGCCACATTTTGCAAATCGTCTTCGATGGGAGCGCCGTTTTCCATGCCCATCGGAAGGGAGAGCAGCCCTTTCCTGAAATTGGCTTTGATCGACTTGGGAGAATTGCCGTTGGCGAATTTATCGGGATGCGCCTGGATGATGCCCTGCACCATATCGATCAGCGAATCGGCCAGTTCTTTAGCGCCGCCTGTTTTCTGATACCTCGAAGGGATATAAATGGACATGAACGGCGCGTCGAGGCCGCCTTTTTTTGAACGAACGTAGTCGAAATCTCCTTTGTCCGTTTCGATTGGAATGCCGATGAATTCTTTGGTCAGCCGGAAGTTCGTAACCCGCAAACGATAAGGCAGATCGACGTGGCCGTCAACGATGATATACTTTTTCGAGATCTTTTCAGCCAGCGCTTTGAGTTCCTCATCGGATTGGTGGGTCGTGGTGAGTTTGGGGCTGCAAGAGGTTGTTAGGAGTAAAAATATCGAAAAGGCGATGTTGGCGATGATTACTTTCATTGAGTGTTTTTTTTAACTTGAATTTAGAGCTTGTTTGCTGTAAAAATATTGAAAACTGATCAAAAATTTTTAAACACAAGAAGCAGGTTTTTTAAGCGAAAAAAGCGGTTATCACATTGTTGACTGCTTAATGTATGTGATTTTTATTTGTCGCAATCACGACCAGCTATCCTCGACATTAAAGAAATAAAAATATGATAGAAAATTGGTCATACTTTTTATCTTAGGCTTCAAAAGAGAAGCACCTATGATAGACCCCTTACTACAAGGCATTAAAACAGCATTTAGCGCGATCAAGGAGCACCGCTACAAGAATAAGCAAATCCAATTGAGCGATTACTTGCAGTCGGCTTTTGCCATGTTCCATTTAAAAGATCCGTCCCTACACCACTACCGGATCAACTATCCGGAACGGGAAGCCAATTTGGAGCAGATATACCAGATCAAGTCTTTGCCTTCGGATTCGGCGATGCGACTGAGCTTGTCGAAATATCAACAACCTGCCTGCCAAACGCAGTCAGGCAGGATTAGCAACCTGCCTGCCAAACGCAGTCAGGCAGGATTAGCGAATCCGCAAACCACCATCCTCTCCTATTTTTATTTAACTAAACTGTTTTGTTAGTATCTCATTTTTCCTTGCAAAAATTCACAAGGTATTTCTGAGCTTAAACTTTTGCAAACCAATAAATTAACAGTTGTGGAAAACTACTGTGAATATTATGTGCAAAAAATAATTTGGTTTTCGTTTCCGAATAATATTAATTTGTAATTGTAAAAACAGCAAATAAAAAATTTAAAATTTCTGAAAAGTCAGAATTTATATTTTAATAAATTTAAAATATCAAAATAATTGAAATAACGAAATTGCGACAGTTACTTGCCGCTTGTGTTCTGAATCATTGAAAGGTGATTCGATCAGGAATGCGAGCAAAAAGAAGCGGGCTTTGCCGGGAAGGAGAATGCAATCACCTTGTGAAAGTAGGAGATCCACCCATAGTTTTGCACAGATCGAATCCTTCGGGAGGAGAGCAGTGTAAACGGGAATTCACCTTCCATAAAGCAAAGATCGCTTTCGAGAGTATTGTCACTTTACCCTTGCCAAAGGAAACCGAAGTTTCGCTTCGGCGAATGCGGTTTCATCAGAGGGTAAATGGCCAGTAAAGAGGTTTTGGGGTAGTTTTCATTCTCAGGTTGCTTGCATCCTGAGATTCCAGTGACCTGATCCAAAGTAAAGATACCGGCGGGATTGCCTTCGGGCATGAACACACCGGGAAGTTGCAGGATTATCATGAGGCATGGTTATCCGATGGATGGTACTTAGGCACGATCGCTCTGCAAAGAGCCGGTTAAAGCCCGAACATTGCCAACCAGTTGAAGGAAGCCAGTGAAAAACTACAAAACGATCGTTCTGATTTTCATTGGATCGATCCAAATTACGAATAGCCGCGCATCCCGGATCCATTCGGGAACAGACAGCCAGGTACAAATTCCGCCAGGAGATTGGACCCCGGCGTCAGGCGCATGGCTGGCAGTATAGCAAAATCTTTCAGGTCATTCAAGTCCTTTGAAGTAACTGTGCATTTTGATGATTTTTATAAATTATCATAATGTTACAGTTACCTGAAAGGCAAGTGAGTGCCGGATGTTTTCAGCGAATTTCGATTCGCAAACTGAATGCTTTCGCGAGCGTTCGGTAAGTTGCGCCGGTTCCGCCTCCCGGATACAGGTTTACCTGGATACAACCTTTGGTAAAATTTATCGTGGGCAACCACCTGTTTTTTATCAAAAGTTGACAACGGGAAGGAACCAACCGCAGCAGAAAACATCTTCAAAAGGTGTTCGCTCAAAAAAGTCCTTGGTATGGAAGCTCCGGCTTTCATGCGAAGGCAAGTCAAGCTTGATTATGGTGTCAGGCGCCCAGCGCAGGATGCCATAAAGAAAGGGATTTGAGTACCTCGGTATTTGAATCCCTTTTCTTGTTTGTGGTGCAAACGGTATGGAAAGGTAAATGGTAAAACGCTGTAGGACGTAAAAGGTTATTTGAAGATTCTCTCCTTTCAAAGGAGTTAGAAAAGTTCCAAAACAAATCACATATCCCCCTGCACGAGCATTTGTTCGATGGAAGGTTTTTGGCAGGGGCCGTCTTTTTCGAGGGTGATGTAAAAGCTGCTGCACTTTTCAGTAAAAGACAAGCTGTGCAAACTATCTGCTTGACTGGAACTGATCATGCCGATCTTTTGATGTTTGCCGTCGATGTCAGCCCAAACGTGATATTTATGACCTTCGGGAATGCTGGGCATGTTGCAAACGCTGAGGTATGCCTTGCCATGGTCTTTGTTCCAATACACGATCCCCTCGGCTTTAGATGCATAATTGCATCCGCGTAAAGTGACGTGCATGGTGTTGATGTCTCTCAAAACGACATGCTGCTGCACGAGCCGGTCGTTGTAGTGCTTTAAAGATTCATTATCGATCTTGAGGTGATGAAACTGCGTGGAAAGCAAAGCCAGCCTTTCCTGGGCGTTTTGCCTGTCGTGGAAAAAATACCAGGCTAGCATTGCCAATACTATGGCAAAAGTGGATGCGATACCGGCGATCGCTTTATAACCCAACGAATTGAGGAGCAATCCGGAATCACGTTCGACGACGAGGTTGGAGGCTTTGGTGTTTAGATGAAAAGTTTTACAACCCGATTTGTGTTCAGGTTGCTTGTTGGCGGGTATATCATTAGCTTCCGAGCAAAGATTCATGCAATCATGCAACTCGCAGATATAAGCGTCGATTTCAGGATACTCCTTTGCCAGGCGCTCTATCTCTTTCCGCTCTTCGTGAGTAGAAAGCCCAAGAACGTACTTTTCCAATATTCCCGATTTTATATAATTCTCAATATCCATGATTGCTGTTGAGCATATTTTGACAATATTATAAATAAAAATTTTGCCATTTTGTTTTGTTCATTTTCAAAGGGTTACAATGTCTGAGCTTGCACGACAATACCAAATCAGGGTTCTCCGGTAATTTCAGACCAGGCTTACAATTCCGGGACTTAGTTATTATCTTCGCCGTGTAAAATATCCCATTCCTGACCAACTACGTGAAAAAACATTTATAGTTGTACTTAGTTTTTGAGAACCCGGTGTTTTTTGTAAAAGGAATTAGGCTATCCGCAACTTGAAATTGATAAAAGGAGTCGTTTTTAAAATGTTGTTGATAATGCCGAGGGCGTCACAAGCTATGCTGATACCGCCTGTGTCGGCCTGTCTGCCGAAGTATTCAGGCAGGCACACGTTTGTTGATAACCCCGACATTTATTTCGGGGTCACAAGTTGTGCTGATATTTCGACAAGCTCAACCTGCCTGCCGCCTGCGGTGAGCAGGCAGGTTGGAAAAACGAGTTTGTCCAGCAAGCTCCTCATGTCTTTGCTACAGGAAGAAAAGAGGGAAAAAGTGAGGAGGAAAAACAGCGGGAACAACTTTTACAAACCATAGGGGAGTTGAAAGTGGAAAATGATTTTTTAAAAAAAAGTTTGAAATGATCCCCCTTGCCGAAAGAAAGCTGCTGGTGGAAAAATCAACTGCGGGGCTCAGTATTACAAAACAATGCAATCTGCTGGGCATTAGTCGGTCTGGTTTGTATTACGAGCCTGGAAAGACATCGGCGCTGAACCTTGAACTCATGCGCCTCATGGATGAACACTACCTGAAGCATCCTTGATTAAGGAGCTCCTGCTTTTTGACCTGCTCAAAAATTTATAACAATATTATCCGTACGTTTATCCAGATAATAAAAAGAAGAAAAGAGAATTAATTGTAATTTTACAGCATGAAGTATGATTTTTGAGCATGTTCTTAAAAATCCATAGGAGTAAAAATCAAAATAAGTCCGTTTTCTAAACTACAAAATTTAAAAAAATTACGATTATGAAATATTTAAAAATCCTTGCAATACTACTGTTCACTTCAGTTATCTCATTCTACGCCTGCAATGACAATGGGGATGCAACTAAACAAGACGCCAGAGAATCGCTGGAAGGTTCGGATTCGCCTAATCAGCCAAATGCTGAAACTCCAAATCCGGCTACTCCTGAGCCTGCTCAAAATGCAGATGGCGTCTGGCACTATACCTGCGAAAAAGGTTGTCCCGGTGGCGCCGGATCGGCTGGCACTTGTGCCACTTGTGGTGGTCCTTTAGCACATAATCCGGCTTATCATGCCAATGCGAATAATACGTCGGCTACTACTTCGGAAACTCCTGCTGCCACACCTCCAACTGCCGAGCCTGCTCAAAATGCAGATGGCGTCTGGCACTACACCTGTAGCAAGGGCTGCCCCGGAGGCTCCGGGTCGGCCGGTACTTGTGCTACTTGTGGCGGTACCCTGACTCATAATGCAGCCTATCATCAATAAAAAGCAGAGGCTGGGCCGGCAATATCCCGGATGTGGGTTTCAAAGGCGAGTTCACGTATTTCCATTCCCTGTAGGTATTTTACAATTAAAATGCGTTACAAAATACTTGATCAATTTGGGTTAAATTTTTTGACATTTACTGTTGTTGACTGGGTAGATGTTTTTATCCGTCCGCATTATAAAGATATAATCATTGATAGTCTGGATTACTGCCAACAGAACAAAGGCTTGAAAGTATATGCTTATGCCATCATGACCAGCCATGTACATTTGATAGTACAGGCAAAAGGTAAGATTCCATTGAGCGATATTATCCGGGATTTTAAAAAATATACCGCTTCTACACTGTTGGAAATGATCCACAATGATAAAAAAAGAAAGCAGGCGGGAATGGTTGCTACAACGTTTTCAGTGGAATGCAAAGCAACGCACCGGAAATAGAACCTATCAGTTTTGGCAAAACGATAATCATGCTATTGCTTTGTACAGCCCAGATGTGATCTGGCAAAAGATCGACTATATTCATTTCAATCCGGTAGCAGCAGGGATAGTCAATTTTCCTAACCATTACAAGTATTCCAGCGCCACCGATTATGCAGGTGAATCGGGTGTATTAAAAATCACCTTGATGGATCATTTTGATACCACAGGATATGTGCATACAGGTATGTAAACGAGCCTAAGCTTTAGTAATGATAGTAAATCGCTAGTCTGGAGACTAGCTGATTTTTCCGCAATAAGTGCCGAAGCACTTAGCGAGCAAATGAGTTTTGGAATGAGGCAAGGGTAGTAAGAGTTGGAGCGAGCAGTATTTTTTCTTCAATTCTTCACTCAACCGTTTGGTCGCTTCTCCTGCAACTTCAATTTTCCGAATAATGGCATCCTGCTTTTCTTTGTCAAGCAGTCTGACCACAGCGTGGTCAAACTACGTTAGTGTCTTCCAATTGAAATAATATCCGACTCCGTCGGAGTCGTACAACGTCTCCTTTGCAAATAGCCTGAGCAATAAAATTTATCCACAAAACAAAAAGCGGAAACACAAATCAGATTTGCAAAACAGATTATAATTTTTCATATTGGCGAAGTTTTTAAAAATACTCATATAACAAGGAAGCGCTGCAATGGCCAAAAAACCTGCCAGGACACAAAAAAAGCAATCCGTCAAGCCGGAGGATTCGCCTTATGTAAAACCGCAAAAGCCGCGCGAGTCCTTTTGGAAAGCCAATCTTTTTCCGGCGCTGATCTTGTTCTTGCTTCCTTTTGCGCTGTATATCTCCAGCCTCGGTTTTGAATATGTGCTCGACGACAAGATCGTGATCACGGATAACCAGTACACCAAAAAAGGCTTTGCAGGGATTTGGGATATCTTCACCACGGAAAGTTTCCAGGGGTATTTCGGCGAGCAGAAAAATCTGCTGGAAGGCGGGCGCTACCGCCCTTTATCCATCGCTACTTTTGCTATTGAGTACCAGTTTTTCGGATTGAACCCAAAGATCGGGCATCTCCTGAATATTTTGTTTTATGCGCTGACGGGGCTGCTGCTGTTCAGGATATTGTTCATGCTGATCCCTCCGTTGAAACATAACCCCTGGTGGCTGGCGCTTCCATTTTTGGCGACTTTGATTTTTGTGGCGCATCCTATTCACTCGGAGGTGGTGGCCAATGTCAAAGGCCGCGACGAGATCCTTTCGCTCCTGGGGGCTTTGGGCGCATTGTATTTTTCATTGCAATATCTTAAAGCCGCGAAAAATCATTGGCTGTTGCTTTCGGCGATCAGCTTTTTCCTGGGTTTGATGTCAAAAGAAAGCGCTCTGACCTGGATCGCCGTGATCCCATTGACGGGCTGGTTTTTTACAAAAGCCAAATTCAGTCAGTTGGCGAAAGTGACGGCTCCGCTGGTGCTCACGGGAGTTTTGTACCTTGTGATCCGCACAAAAGTTATCGGATTTTTTCTGAGTACGGGCGCCGAAGTCACGAATATTATGAACAACCCGTTTTACGGATTGAGCTTCGGTGAAAAGTACGCCACGATTTTTTACACCCTTTTGCAATATGTAAAATTGCTCATCATCCCGCATCCGTTGACGCACGATTATTATCCGTACCAGGTGCCGGTGCTCGGCTGGGGGAGCTTGTGGCCCTGGACTTCCCTGGCCTTGCATTTGGGCTTGCTGTATATAGCCCTCATCGGTTTACAAAAAAAGCGTATCGTGTCCTACGCGATTTTGTTTTATTTCATCACATTGTCTATCGTTTCCAATATTCCGTTTACGGTAGGGGCTACGATGAACGAAAGGTTTGTGTATGCTCCTTCGCTGGCGGTGTGCCTCATCCTGGCCTGGCTCATTTCGCGCAAGCTGCCCGAATGGTTCAATGAAAAGAAAGGCGAGGTTAATATTCTCAGCGTGGGATTATTGGCGATACTGGTTATCGGTTATAGCGCTAAAACAGTGCTTCGCACGGAAGATTGGCGAAACGCGGTGACCCTCAACGCCGCCGCTGTCAAATACTCTCCGAACAGCGCCAGGGCAAACTGCTTTATGGGAGTTGCGCTCTTTGAAGGAAAATACCGCGATGAAACAGATCCGGCGATAAAATATAAAATGCTCGATGAGATCACCTACTACATAGAACGCTCGCTGGAAATTTTTCCTAACTATGGGGATGCACTAACCATGCATGCAGGTGTCGTTGCCGAACAATACAAAAGAGATCAAGACCTCGATAAATTGCTCCAAAAGTTTGAAGCCATACTCGCCAAAAGAACCCGCCTGGATTACATCGACGAATACCTCGAATACCTCTTGCCAAGAGAAGATGTGGATAAGCTCGCTAAGTTTCTGTTTAAAGTTGGTGAAAACTACAACGCTCGTCAGCGCGGGGATTGCAAGACTGCGCTGCATTACCTGAATTACGCATACCAGATCAGGCCGCGGGATGCCCAGCTCAATCTCGCAATCGCCAGGTGCTACCAAAACCTGGGGGAACAAACTAAAGCTCAGGATTTTTTCAAGGTGGCGTATTCGCTCGATCCTTCACTGCAATAGTTTTGAGTTGCGGATTTGTCAAGTTGCTAGTTTAAAGTTGCTAATTGCTAGTTGTTTTGACATAAAATCTTAGTCCCAGTTTATCAAACCTATTGCTTAGTGATTCTTAGTGCCTGCCTGACAAGCGTCGCAGGCAGGACCTAAGTGCCTCGTGGTTACAAGTTGCGGATTTGCTAATCCTGCCTGACTGCGTTTGGCAGGCAGGTTGCTAATTTGTTGAGTTGTTAAGTCGGAAAGTTGTCAGTTGTTGGTTGTAATAACTTAATCACCCTAATCAACCCCGACCAGCCCCGACAGGTCGGGGCCAGTCGGGACAGGCCCAATCAACTTAATCACCCCAATCTCCCCCATTCTTTCAAAAAAAATCTCTATCTGCCATCCTGCCACTACTATCCGGCAATTTGTGGGATTTGCGAAAATTCGTGTCATTAAAAAATCTGTCGGATTTCTAATCAATTTCTTTATCACACAAAATGTTTTATAAATTGTGTTTGAAAAATTGTTTTATAAAACAAATAGTTTTATTTTTGGTCATAAAATAACGAATCTGAGAAAATAAAAAATTGATAAAATGGAAAAGAGATCACAATCAAAAGGTTTTACAACAAATTTGAAAAAGTACTGGTTTCAGATCATCCTTACGGGATTTTTGCTGCTGGTTTTGTCGCGGAAAGATTTTAGTTTCCAGATCAACCTGAATAATCCGGACGGTTTGGAAGTGCCAACCGCAAGTGCCATCGATTCCAAACCAAAACCCAAAGAGTTGCTTACGCAAAAAGATGAAAAAAATGTGAAAAGCGATAACGGTTCCGGGATTCTGGATCGCTTCGGGTTGTCATTCATTGGTGGCGGAAACGCCTCGAAAACAAAATCTGAATACGGATCAGTGGCGGAAACTGCCGTCGAGTTGTATATCAACCGGTTTGCTCAGGTGGCGATCAGCGAGCGCAAAAAATATGGCGTCCCTTCTTCGATCATCCTTGCAAATGCGATTTTCCACAGCTTCGCCGGTACAAGGGATCTGGCGCAGGGAGCATACAATCATTTCGCGATCTCCTGTTCAGAAGATTGGTCAGGCGACCGTAAAACCTACCAAAACAAATGCTATCGCCATTATGAAAACGCCTGGACGAGCTTTAGGGATTACAGCCTGTTCGTCACCAGTGGGAAATATTCTGACATGGTGCAGCTCGGTCAAACCGATTACAAATCGTGGGCAAAGGAATTGGAAAAACGAGGTTTTTCAGAATTTGACGACCTGGCTAAAAATCTGACCATCATCATTGAAAAGTACAACCTGGAGCAATTGGATTTGCAGTAAATCTTCCACCACAAAAGACCTCGACCTCGAAGGTTTTTTGTGGTTGTTATTGCACCCCCTCCCTCTTCTTTTTGTGGTAATGAACCCCTGCGCCATAGACCCAGCCTTCCTTTCCGCGTTTGCTTCTCACTTTTACCCAGGGCTCGTCAGCCATTTCTTTTCCGAGGCTGAGTTGCGTCGTTGAGTCGGTCACTTCGTTCATGAAATACACTTCTTCAAACAGCCCAAACTGGTAAACGACCGTGCTGTCGAGGCTAGGGCCTGTTCGCAATTTCAAACCATCGATGGTGATGTATAGCCTGGTGAATTCGGATTGAGGGGGTGTGCCTGACTTGTTTTCATTTGCAGCATTAGCTGCTTCGCTATTGGGCAGGGGCTTGGGGTATAGAGCGGCATTTCGGAGCGAGTCGGCAATGTTGGTGGAATCGATGAGCGTTTGCACCTCTGGAACCTCAGGTTTTGATGAACTGCACTTCGATATAGCCCAGACAATGAAGCTCAGGAAAAAAACAATAATGATGATAAATTCTATTCGCGGGAGTAACCCTTTCTTTTTTTTATCCATAGCGGAACCGGTTTTTTATGCAGCATAATATTACGCATTTCCGATCTTTTGAAACAGTATTTTAAAACAATTTGCACGATAAAATCATTTATTCAGCTTATTTTGTCTTTTTTTTTCCAACTTATAAATTGCTTGTCTGCGAA
>CAZKDA010000148.1:0-11695 GCA_964551455.1 uncultured Saprospiraceae bacterium | reverse complement strand
TATTCATACTTTCACTAGCTTTTCATTTTGTTTCGGCTACAAAATGCAAAAAAAACTTACTGTTCAAAATTTTACACCAAACATTTCTGTTTTTTAACATCTGATTGATTTCGTCTGGCGCAATGGAAAACGGATCAGCAGATTTTTAATCCGCGAAAAATCCGCTATATCCGCGAAATCCTTGTTCTATTTCAATAACCTGGGCAGAGATGGCATTTTGTATAAAAAACCCAAATCCCACAAGCAAATGACACATTTTTTTAAGATTTAAAACCTCGAAACAGGACAGAAGATCTAAGCAAAATTCATATTTTTGAGGCGATTCAGAAAATTGAAATTTCAACTATGGCCAGCGCTTTAAAAAATCTTTCTAAATACAACGACAAAACCCTCCCCTCGGCAGAGAAAATGGCATTCGGGATTGTCGTTTCCGAATGGAACTCCAAAATCACCCACGCGCTTTACGAAGCTTGTTTCGATACGCTGGTGAAACACGGAGCCAAACCTGAAAAAATTTTCACGGAACAAGTACCCGGAACCTTCGAACTGCCTGCCGGTGCCAAATTGCTGGCTTCCGCCGAAAAAGTGGACGCCGTGATCTGTCTGGGTTGCGTGATAAAAGGAGAAACTTCCCACAACGAATATATCAACCAGGCCGTTGCAACCGGCTTGGTACAACTGAGCGTTCTTCTAAACAAGCCTTTTATCTTTGGAGTACTGACACCCAACAACGAACAACAGGCGCTTGAACGCGCCGGCGGGAAGCACGGAAACAAAGGCGTGGAAGCGGCTGTTACCGCTATCAGGATGGCCGCCCTTAGAATCAAATACAGCAAAGTAAAACAGCAAATCGGATTTCAATGAAATTAAGCATAATCAAAACCGGATTTTTTAAACTCGACGGCGGAGCTATGTTTGGCGTAGTGCCAAAACAACTGTGGCAACGGCTCAATCCGCCGGATGAAAATAATCTCTGTACCTGGGCTTTGCGTTGCCTACTGGTTGAAACGGAAGACAAAAAAATCCTCATCGATACCGGCATGGGGAATAAGCAGGATGAAAAATTCCGTTCGCATTTCGAGCCGCATGGCGCTGACGACCTGATAACTTCCCTGCAACAACAAGGGCTAAAGCCCGAAGACATCACGGATGTTTTTCTCACCCACTTGCATTTCGACCACTGCGGCGGAGCCGTGAAAAAAGATGAAACCGGGAAGCTGGTTCCCACTTTCCCAAACGCAACCTACTGGTCAAACAAAACCCATTACGATTGGGCCATGAATCCCAACGAACGCGAAAGAGCTTCATTTCTCAAAGAAAATTTTGTGCCCTTGATAGAAGCGGGAGTGCTGAAATTTGTGGAAGAAAAAGAAGGAATCGAGCTTTGGAATGATATAAAAATCAACTTCGCCTTCGGGCACACGGAGGCCATGATGATCCCTGAAATAAATTTCAAAAACCGCAAGATCATTTATTGCGCCGATCTGTTGCCTTCATCCTTTCATATCGGCATGCCCTATGTGATGAGCTACGATATCCGGCCTTTGGAAACCCTGAAAGAAAAGCATAGACTTTTGGAAAAAGCGGTTGAAAGGCAGGATATTTTGTTTTTCGAGCATGATCCGAATCTCGAATGTTGCACGGTGAAAAAAGATGATCGCGGGCGGATCGTACTGCATGAAGCGTTAAAACTTGAGGAGGTGGTTTGAATCATTCATTTCCAACCATGAGGTTGCACCCCCTGATGTCGCTGTTGTCCAATCTCCCCAGCACTTCAAAGGTTCCGTCTTCGTAAAGCCTGCCCAGATCGTCGGTGGCGATGAAAGAGCAGGTGTCAATGTTTGCCAGATCAATGACATTGATGGCGCCCGGTCGGTTGATCTTTTCCAGGCTCAGCGGATCGGTGATCTCCCGGATCAAAACTTTCATCGCCGGGCTGCAATGGAAAATTCCGTTTTCCTTTGCATAAGCCTGGCTGAACAGTTCCGTCATGCCATATTCCGAGTGAATATTTTCCAACTGAAAAGCTTGTTTCAATTCATTGTGGAGTTGAGTCCGGGTCAGTTCCTTTTTGCGTCCTTTCATTCCGCCGGTCTCCATGACGATCACTTTCCCCAGCGGCATGGGAAATTGTTTTGCAAAATCGATCAATCCGAAACTCACTCCAAGCAGGATGGTCGGGATTTCGTTTTTTATACATTTTTTCAAAATCGAAGCGAGCTGTTTGTGGTCATCAAGGAAAAAGCCGCTTTTGGAATCCTGCCTCTGCGTCCGCACAGGCAGACGCAGACAGGATCGCGATCCACTCATAAAAAACCTGGCCATTTCCACCAGAGAAGAACCGCTGCGTTCGAGATACGAAGGCAGCAAAGCCAAAATGCAATAGCCGGAAATACTGCCGTAAAACTTTTCAAAACCTTTTTTGCAAACCGAATGATACCAGGATAGCGACCTGACGAAATGTTTGCTCACTGTTTGATCGCCGGTGCCGCTGCTGGTGAATATGGTTTCTTCCTCCCATACGCCGGATTTCAAGGTGAAATTTTTGAAAACGGAAATCGGAAGAAATGGAATTTTTCGGACATCATTTATTGCGGCCGGATCGATGGACAGTAAATCAATATATCGTTTATAAACCGGATTATGAGCAGCCTGAAACCGGAATACCTCCAGCGCCGCTTCATCAAAAGTGGCTGAACTTAAATTTTCAATTTTCGTTATCAATCTATCCCGTGTCGCCTTAAAATCCATCCATCCGGGTTGTTTGCACAAGCGAATAATTATTATTAAATTTCCGTTAGATATCAAAAAAGAGATGAAATTAACACATTACTTTCCAATCCTTATCGTTGCAACCATTTTTTCCTGCGTCAAACCACCCGATTACCCTATTGAGCCGGTCATCGAGTTTGAAAGAATGAGCCGCAATACCATGTTCCAGGGAAATACCAACACTGATTCTGTGGTTGTTACCATCAGCTTTACCGACGGCGATGGCGACCTGGGAAGCAATGATGGCACCATGGGTATTTTTTTAAAAGATACCCGATTTGAAGGTGATCCCAGGACGTTTATTATCCCTTTCGTTCCCGTTCAGGGTGTGGGAAATGGCATTTCAGGAGAAATTGAAATGTGGGTTCAAACCACTTGCTGCATTTGCGAAGGCTATGATCCCTGCGATATGAATCCTCAAGCGTTAATCGATTGCCCAACCGATACCATGACCTATGAAATTTACATCGTGGATCGCGCCGGCCACGAAAGCAATCGCATATTGACCGATCCGATCATTTTGCAATGCGATGTCAATTGATCCAGTCAATTCCCTTTTTTAACATAAGCAGCGTTTTTTCTTCGGGGCTGTTTTCCTGAACCGTGTGGTTGTAAGTCCATTTTGCTGTCGCAGGCAAACTCATCAAAATAGATTCCGTGCGTCCTCCGGTGTCCAGTCCGAATTTGGTTCCTTTGTCATACACGAGGTTAAATTCAACATATCGGCCACGACGGTGCAGTTGCCAGTCTTTTTCATTTCCTGAAAATGGTTTTTCACTGTTTTTTTGCATCAATGCTGTGTAAACCGGCGCAAAGGTATAACCCACACTTTTTACAAAATCAAACAGTGTCGTTTTATCTTTGTCGTTCAGATGATCGAAAAAAATTCCGCCAATTCCGCGGGTTTCGTTGCGGTGGGAGATGAAAAAATAGTCGTCAGCCCAGCGTTTGAATTTCGGGTAATAGCTGCTGTCGTGTTTATCACAAACCGATTTTAACTGATTGTGAAAAAACCTGGCATCTTCTTCGGCCACGTAATGCGGCGTCAAATCGATGCCTCCCCCAAACCACCATTTGCTTTCTTTGGTTTTTAGCTTGGGCGTGATCTCGAAATACCGGACGTTTTTATGTATGATCGGAACATGCGGGTTGTGCGGATGGAGAACAATGGAAACGCCGGTTGCAAAAAAATCGCTTGCTTCCGGGAGTTTTAACGCAATGGCGATCTTCTGTGGTAAATCGCCCTGAACCGCCGAAAAATTGACACCCCCTTTTTCGATGATCCTGCCTTCGATGATCCTGGTTTTTCCACCGCCGCCGCCTGCTCTTTCCCAGCGATCTTCTTTGAATCGGCCTTCTCCGTCGGCCTCTTCCAAAGTATTACAGATCGAATCCTGCAACGCTTCAAATTCCCGCTGGATTTGTTCTTTTGTAAGGTTGCTCATAAGTTGAGAAGTTGTTTTGCGGCTTCGATGGTCTTCCTGGCGTTGCCGATAAAAATTTCGTCGCCAATGATGATCACCGGTCGTTTTAGAAAAGTGTATTCTTCGAGTATGAGTTTTCTGTAATCTTTTTCGGTCAGCGTTTTATCCTGAAGGCCAAGCTCACGGTATTTCATCGCCCTCCTGCTGAACAGGACTTCATAAGAGCCGGCCATTTTCGCCATTTCATCAAGTTGAGCTGCGGTTATTTTTTCATCTTTGATGTTTTGAAGCTCAAAGCCTTTTCCATTATTTAATTCCTTGATGATGCGCTTGCAGGTGCTACAACTTTCCAGGTGATATATTTTTTTCATCAACAATAAATTTTAGGTTTTTAAAACCACCTCATTGAAGAATGATTATTTTTAACAAACCAGAATATCATTTTTACAAATCGCGGAATGACTTATAAAGCGTTGCAAGTTAAAAGGCCTTTGCCGAAAAGATTAAATTTTAAAAAAGTTTTGAACAAAAAATGACACGAATCCCGGAATCCGAATTGGTTTTAAACCCCGATGGTAGCATTTATCATTTGAACCTTCACCCCGATCAGATTGCAAAGACGATCATCACCGTAGGCGACCCGGATCGCGTCGAGCAGGTTTCAAAATATTTTGACCGCATCGAAGTGAAAGTGCAAAAAAGAGAATTTATCACCCATACCGGTGAGTTGAATGGCAAGCGGCTCACGGTCATAGCCACAGGTATCGGTACCGACAACATCGATATCGTGCTCAACGAACTGGATGCCCTGGCGAATATCGATCTCAAAACGAGAATGATAAAAAATGAACATACCTCGCTCGATTTCATCAGGATCGGTACTTCCGGGTGCCTGCAAAGCGATATTCCGCTCGGCAGCTTTTTGGCCTCAACCTTTGGAATCGGCCTCGACGGCTTGTTGCATTTTTATGATTATCAAATAAGTCCGGCTGAAGAAAAATTACAACAGCAATTTTTTGAGGAGATTTCCGGGAACATCGATCTTCCGTCACGACCTTATTTTGCATCCGGAAATTCAACCCTATTGGAATCCATTGGCGGCGAAATGCTCAGGGGCATTACGGTTACTTGCCCTGGCTTCTATGCTCCGCAGGGAAGGGCGTTGAGGATTCCTGTCGCATTCAAAGATATTTTGGAAAGATTGAGCGGGTTTAGTTTTGAAAATGAAAGGGTTACAAATTTTGAAATGGAAACTGCGGCCATGTACGGCTTTGCGAAAATGATGGGACACCGGGCAGTTTCCTGCAATGCTTTGATCGCCAACCGACAACTCCAAACTTTCAGCAAAGACCCGCACAAAACAATCGAAACATTGATTGAATTGGTACTGGAAAAGTTGGCCGGATAGGAGCGATGTTATCAGGTGGATTTCACTTGTTGCATTGCATTTGCTTTGGCATGATCGGCCAGGAATTTATCGAGACCAATATCCGTCAGCGGATGATTGAGCAAACCCATGATCGAATTCAAAGGGCAGGTAACGACATCGGCGCCGGCAAGGGCTGCTTCCACGATCTGCTTGGAGCTGCGGATCGATGCCGCCAGAATTTCGGTTTCAAATTGTTGGATGACATATATCTCTGCAATCTGGGACACGAGTTCCATTCCGTCCCAGTTGATATCGTCGATACGGCCAATGAAGGGGCTGAGATAAGTGGCTCCGGCTTTTGCAGCGAGGATAGCCTGTCCAGCTGAAAAAACCAAGGTGCAATTTGTACGGATGCCATTGTCAGCGAAATACCGCAAAGCCTTCACGCCCTCTTTTATCATCGGAACTTTTACGACGATATTTGGAGCCAGTTTTGCCAGGCGCGTACCTTCTTCGACGATACCTTTGAAATCAGTGGCGATCACCTCTGCGCTAACATCCCCATCCACGATATCACAAATCTTTTTGTAGTGGTTCATAATATTTTCATGGCCGGAAATACCTTCCTTTGCCATCAAAGAGGGGTTGGTCGTTACCCCGTCGAGAATACCGAGATCGCGGGCTTCTTTGATCTGGTCGATGCTTGCAGTATCAATAAAGAACTTCATGGTTTTTAAAGTTTAATATTATAAAAACACTGCTAAGTTAGGAATAAAAGATCAGAGAAGTTAGAAGGTGAGAAAAATCATAAAAAAAGAAGGTGAGAAATCATATCGCACTGCTACAACCTCCTACCCTTGCTGCATTTCTGCCCTGGGGGGATTCGGAGGGAGCTAGTCGTATGATCCTCACCGGGCACAAAAATAGCTCGATTTTGATAAAAAACAAGAAATTGGAAAGGTAAATTGGAATGCGCCGGATCAATAATTTTCTTCGGCTTCCTGGATGAAGTTAGGATCCATCACCAAAACAGCAGTAATGAGAATCATCCACAAGATCAGTCCCAAGCCTAAGAAATAATTAAAAACCAGCAGGTTGAATAACAATACAAAGAATGAAATACCAACGAGGAGAGCTACGAGATAGGCAGAAAAGGAAATGAATGAATTTTTCATTGAGATTTTTTTTGTAGAAAAAATGAACAATTATTTCAATTTTTCGAAAAAAACATGCCATTTTATGATTCCCTTAACGGTTTTGGCAATTGCTTTATTTCGATTTCTATTCAAATTTAAATATGCAATGTTAAGTAATACCTAAGTTATGGTTATGCTTAGGTTATAAATTTCCTTTTGGTCATTTCGCTTTGACAGCGATGGGGTTGAAACGCTCCGCGTGAACAAGATCGCGGGGCAAAATCAGGGTTACTAATTTGAATTTGAAATATGTTCTATGGGAAAGCGGCTTAAAGATATAAAAAGTGATTTTAAATCAAAATTTTTTTTTCTCTGAACGGGAAAAAATGACTACTGAACTGGAAAAACAAAAGAGTATTGAAATATTATTTGGAGAAATCGACCTTTAGCTTCCTTT
Source organism: uncultured Saprospiraceae bacterium (assembly GCA_964551455.1). Classification (GTDB taxonomy): domain Bacteria; phylum Bacteroidota; class Bacteroidia; order Chitinophagales; family Saprospiraceae; genus JAHDHW01. The sequence goes on along the minus strand of CAZKDA010000148.1, from coordinate 4,537 downwards.
TGGGATGATTTCGGTTTTTTCACCAAAATACTGCACAAACCGCTGCATATCGGAAGCTAGTTCTTTATTTTGCGTAGCTCTGTAATAAGTATCAGCCATTGCCTTGAGCGTTTGAAAGAAAAATCTGTCCATTTCGACAATTTGCATTTCCGTCGTCCACAAGTCAATCTTCAAGGTATCGAGGCTGTCCTTGTCAAAAAGCGAAAGCAGTAGAGCTTTGCATTCTTTTGAAGTTTCGCCGCTTGGATCATCCTGCGCCAACCATTCCATTTTTACAGGCACATTGTCCTGATCAAGGCCTACCTTTATTTTTATCTCCGTTTTTTTTCTGATCTCTGGTTTATTCATTTTTTTTAAAATTATTGGTAAATGGAAACATCTGTTCCCGCTGACATTTTCAGGAGAACATGTGACGGGTAAATATGCACCCCACTTTTAAAACCCTGTGCGGCTGCAACCATTGCTTTGGCCACTACCTCCGCCTCGACAGGGCTGTATTTCGCCAGCAGCCCTCCGGTCAGCGTATCAAATCCTTTGGCGATCTTCCCTGCCAGGTGTTCGCCCCAGCGGTTTTCATTCCGCTCTCCAAGCAAAACGGAAGGCTGGAAAATGTGTATCGCCCAAAAATCCATCTGCTTTACTTTTTCTTCAAGTTCTCCTTTTATACGGGTGTAAAAAAACACCGAATCCGGGTCGGCGCCAACTGACGAAACCAGCAAATACTGATTAACTCCCTGTTCCGCTGCCATTGCCGCTATCTGTAGATTGTACGTATAATCCACTTTTTTGAACTGCGCTTTGCTACCTGCCTTTTTGATCGTCGTGCCGATGCAACAGTAAATGTCGTCGCCTTTGAGGAGGTTGCGGTATTTTTCCGGTTGCTCAAAATCTATGACGTGCTGCTCCAGTTTTTCATGGGTGACGTCCAACTTTTTGCGGACGAAAATTTTTACTTTTTTATACACCGGCGAAGCCAGCAACTCGCTCAGGCAATGACCGCCCACAAGACCGCTCGCTCCAAACAGCAGCGCCGTTTTGTCATCCTTTAAAAGTTGCACTTTCATAATTGGGTGGTTTTGGCAAAGGTAACGGAATTTTCTTTTTCAAATTTTTGGTCTTCGAACAGAATCCGCTTGAATCGATAATGTTTATTCAGTAACCACAGCTTTGTAGATACCGGAAGCATAACCTCCCCAGATGCCGATACCGCCCTGTATATTGAAGTCCACGCGGGTGTATGAGGAAAACGGGCCTTGATTGATGCGGTTGAATTCCAGGGTGTTCCAGAAATCGAAATGCTTCCGGTCAATGCACGACCATTTTAAGGTAACGGAATCGCCAACCACAAAATAACCATACACCGCCGGATCAAACTCCGTCCCAAACGGTTCTGCTTTTGAAAGCGGGAATTCAAATTCTTTTCCGTTGAAAAGACGATCATCGGTCACCGAACTAAAAGGAGGTTGCAAAGGCGCCGAACCGACTGCTGTAAAATACCGATAAAAATTGGCCATATACCCCGGATCTTTGATGAAGGTGATCAACTCTTTGTGCAAATCGGCAGCCTCGCCGGAAGGATTTTCAAATTTGATATATTCCAATGGAATAAATTCAGGAATGGTGGTGGACGCCGTCAGCGTTTTACCTTCTACTTCGATGCGAAGGTCATAAGTTTTTCCGGTTTGCGGAGATATTTCGAGATCGAAATCTATATAAATGCAAAAATCGACGGGAATATTTTCGGGAAAACTGACGCCGAGGTTATTGAGCAGTTGCCTCAAAATTTCCTGTTCCTGCGGTGAAAAATCGCCCCAGCAAAGTTCTTCCAGTTGGACGGTTTTTTCTCCATCTGAAACTGTTACGAATGCATCATGCACATAAAAATCATCCAGATCATCCAGGTTGATCTCGCTGAAAAATGGCAAACTCCGGGTCAACAATACATAAGGCGGCAATGCCTGGTCGCCTGCCTCGATGTAACCCTCCACGACGATTTCAGCAGGTTGGGTTGCAATTTCAGGGATGAATTCTTCTTCGCAGGCAGTCGCCACGAACAGTAACAAAGAGAAAACTGCAATTTTCGTAATAAAACCAATTTTGTAATGATTCATTTTTTTAAGCATTAAAATTCTGTTGGCGTTTTCCTGGATTTCTGATTCCATTTGAAGTTCCAGGTAATGGAAGGTATGATCGGAAAAAGCGTAACCTTATAAGCCTTGGCCGATGCCGTCAGGTTTTGGGTATTTGTATCGGTAGCATAATAAATAAAAAATGGGTTTTTGCGGTTATAGACATTGTAAACCGAAAGCACCCAGTTGGAGGTGAAATTCTTTTCGCTGTGGGGCTTTGGCGTATAAGTGAGCGAAATGTCCATGCGGTGATAGGGTTCTATCCTCGCCGAATTGCGTTCGCCATAGTTTACGTTCAGGTTATTTTCTATAAAATAAATGTTTTTGAGCGGCGTATAAGTGTTGCCGGTGGCATAAACAAACACAGATCCGAATTCCAAGTATGGATTCAGTTGATAATTTAACACCACAGAAAGATCGTGAACACGGTCGAATTTTGCAGGAAAGCGATTGCCATCATTGATGGCCTCGAAAAACCGATCCGTTCTGGACAGCGTATAACCGATCCAGCCACTGAGCGCGCCTTTTTGTTTTTTCAGGAACAACTCCAAACCATAGGCTTTGCCTTCTCCAAAAACAAATTCGTTCTCCACATCGTCAGCGAGGTTGTTGACGTAGTTTTCACCATAATCAATCTGGTTTTTCAGGTCTTTGTAATATACCTCGACAGAGGTTTCAAAACGGTTGCCGAGAAAATTGCGGAAATATCCGAGTGCGTACTGAACGCCCCTTTGCGGCTTGACTATCTCGGTGCTGGGTACCCAAACATCTGTCGGTAGTGTACTCGTAGAATTGCTGACAAGGTGAATGTACTGATTATTGATATTGACACCTGCTTTCAGTGAACTTTGGTCGTCCAACTTCAATCTGCCGCTCAACCGCGGCTCCAGGCCGTAATACGTTTTTACAGGTTCATGTTTTTCAAAGGTTTTTCCGGTCAGTGTGGAAGTGTATGGTCCAACCTGGGTGAACATTGAAAACCGCAATCCTGCATTGATATTCAAGCTCCCGGAAATTTTTATTTCATCCTGAACATACAGGGCGGCTTCGTGGGCGTATTTCGATTCCAGATCAGTGTTGAATTCTGCATCTCCTGATGTAGCGCTGACGATGCTCGGTGTCATTTTATGATAAATGTAATTCACCCCGAATTTGATGTAATGCCTGACATCGGGGGTATAATCGAAATCGGCTTTTACATTGAAATCCCTGACTCCTGAAAACAGGTTGAACGAAAAATCGCTTTGGCCACCACCAATGGAAAAGTCGTAATCATTGTAAATCGCAGACACGTTCATAAACAATTTGTCATTGTAAAGATGATTCCAGCGGACAGTGGCGGTCGCATTTCCGTAAGGCATCCTAAACTCAAAATCGCGTTCGCGGGAGTTGTAATTCAAAACATCCCTTCCGAAATAAGCGCTGAGGTAGAGCCGGTCTTTATCCGAAAAAATGTAATTCACTTTGGCATTGAGATCGTAAAAATAATAGTTCGTTCCTTCAAAATCAGAATCCTTCAAAGCCGGTTGCGCCAGGTCGAAAGCATAAGTCCGACGACCGGAAACCATAAATGAACTTCTCTCTTTTTCGATAGGCCCCTGCACGGTCAGCCGCGAAGCGATCAGCCCGATGCCGCCCTCAACAGCGTAATTTTTGTTGTTCCCTTCTTTCATCTGGACATCCACCACCGAAGAAATCCTTCCGCCATAATACGCCGGCATCCCGCCTTTTATCAACGAAGTATTTTTGATCGCATCGGAATTGAAAACGGAAAAGAAACCAAACAGGTGGCCGCTGTTGTAAACCACGGCCTCATCGAGCAAAACGAGGTTTTGATCCGGACCGCCGCCACGCACGAAAAATCCGGCGCTCCCCTCCCCTGCCGACGAGACTCCCGGCAACAATTGCAGCGTTTTCAGTACATCGATCTCACCAAAAATAGCCGGCAGTTTTTTGATATCTTCCATTGGCAGTTCTATCGTGCCCATTTCCGTGCTGCTCACATTTTTGTCTTTTCGCTCTCCGGTCACGACAATCTCTTCGATCGTTACTCCTTCGTTCAGTTCGACATTGATCCGCAGGTCTTCCTCCAGGTTTATCTCGATCTCTTTGTTTGAAAATCCAAGATATGAGAAAACCAGGGTGTAGTCGCCTTGCGGCAATGTGAGGGAGTAGAAGCCATAAAGGTTGGTAGCCGCCCCTTGTGCAGGATTGGATTTGTTGAAAACGTTGGCGGCGATCAGGGTCTCGCCGGATGCTCCGTCTTTGACATAACCACTGATGGTAAAGTTTTGCTGTGCTAAGGTTTCAATTGTGAAAAGGAAACTGAGGATGGCAGGCAGGAGGCGTAAGATCAGGTTCATAAACGGGGTTTATTTTTGAAGGCGGGGATTGGGGGATAGTTCCGA
>CAZKDA010000147.1:0-11754 GCA_964551455.1 uncultured Saprospiraceae bacterium | reverse complement strand
TTATTCAGCTTATTTTGTCTTTTTTTTTCCAACTTATAAATTGCTTGTCTGCGAAAGCAAGACACCAGCAATTTTCAATCATTTAGTTTACCCGCTTTTTTTTATATAATTCATGAAAGAAGATCAGCTTTATAAAATTGCCATAACAAAAGTTGATAAAGTCGGGCCGGTTACTACCCGCAACCTTATCAGCTATTGCGGCGGTGTGAAAGAAGTTTTTTATACTAAGAAAAAAGACCTGCTCAAAATTCCCGGAGTCGGTGAACAAACTGTTGTAAATTTACTTAACCCTGATGCTTTGAAAAAAGCAGAAACCGAATTGAAGTTTGTTGCAGATCATAAAATTAAACTCCTTTTTTACCTCGATCGCGAATATCCGCAAAGGCTTAAATCTTTCCAGGACAGCCCCGTACTTTTGTATTTTAAAGGGGAAGCCGAACTTAATGCTGCGCGGGTAGTGTCGATAGTAGGAACCCGCACCCCTACCACTCATGGCAGATCGATTTGCGAGGAGATCGTCGAAGGATTGCAGCCCTACAATGTCATCATCGCAAGCGGCCTGGCGTATGGTATTGATATTTTAGCGCATCAAAAATGCCTGGAACTCAATATTCCGACCATCGGAGTATTAGGGCACGGATTGTCGCAGATCTACCCCGCAAAGCATAAAAAAGCCGCAGAGCAAATGACCTCCAATGGAGGCGTCCTCACAGAATTTTCCAGCGAAGTAAGCATAGAACGAGAACACTTTCCTATGCGCAACCGTATTATTGCAGGGATGTGCGATGCACTGGTAGTGGTAGAAACGGCACGGAAAGGCGGATCGATGATCAGCGCACAGATCGCCGACAACTATGGCAAAGATGTTTTTGCAGCGCCGGGACGCTTGAAGGACAAGTTCAGCCAGGGTTGCAATCACCTGATCAAGACCCACAAAGCATCGCTTATCGAAAGCGCGGAAGATATTGCATATATTATGCGTTGGAACAAGAAAAATAACGAAAAGGTCGTTCAAAAGAACCTGTTTGTTGAGTTGTCGGAAAAGGAAAAACAAATCGTGGAGTTGTTGCAAAATTCGGAGGATCTGAGCATCGACAAACTTTCAGAGAAGACCCGGTTGAATTCCGGTAAAATGGCAGAATTAATGCTCGATCTTGAGTTTAAGGGCATCGTTAAAACCCTCCCTGGAAAACGTTACATTTTGGTTTGATCCGCCACATTATTCATCATAATTAACCTTGGTTTATGTATAGATCACTCGCAATCTTTTCATTGGTTTTGTTCAATTTACCAGGCTTTGCCCCGCCGCCATCAGCGGCTGACGCAAATAGCAATGAATTGATTCAGGCTTATAGTGATTCCGATCAAAATCCTCAACCAAAAAACATCATCCTGATGATCGGCGACGGCATGGGTTTAAACCAGATCGCAGCGGCCATGTACATGAATAACAACCAGTTGAACCTCGAACAGTTTCCGGTTATTGGCTTGCACAAAGCATATTCCGGGAATGACCTGATCACTGATTCCGCTGCCGGAGCAACGGCATTTTCATGTGGAGTAAAAACCTACAATGGAGCGGTAGGCGTTGATATCGATACTTTTGCGGTGCAAACGATCCTGGAGGAAGCAGAGAAGAATGGTTATGCCACAGGGCTGGTGGCTACATCCACCATTGTACATGCCACACCGGCCAGCTTTTATGCACACAAGAAGTTTCGGGAAATGTATGAAGAAATTGCTACGGATCTTTTAAAAACCGATGTAGATTTTTTTGTGGGTGGTGGTAAAAAATACTTTGACAGGAGAGAATCCGACGAAAGAAATCTTTACAAAGAACTGGAAGAAAAAGATTATTATGTTTCGGATTATTTTAAAGAAGATCTCGTGGCCTGCCAGATACCCAAAAATAAAAACTTTGCGTATTTCACTGCCGATGGCGATCCCTTGACGGCGGCTTCGGGACGCAACTATCTTCGCCTTGCTACCCGCATGGCGATCTCATTCCTGAGAAACCAGCCCGAAAAAGGGTTCTTCCTCATGATCGAAGGCTCACAGATCGATTGGGCCGGCCACAGCAACAATCCGGATTACCTCATCAATGAAATGCTCGATTTTGACAAAGCGATCGGTGAGGTACTCAATTTTGCTACCCGCGACCGCGAAACACTCGTAATTGTTACGGGCGATCACGAAACCGGAGGGCTTTCAATTCTTCAGGGATCAAAGATGGGAAAGTTGAAAACTTCTTATGCAGCAACCAATCACACCGGCGGAATGGTACCGGTTTTTGCTTTCGGGCCGGGAGCCAGGCTGTTCGGCGGCATTTACGAAAATACAGCGATCCACGAAAAGTTGAGAAGAGCTTTTGGCTTTTTATAAATGCCTTTCTGCATGGTAAGATGACCGAACCAGGGGGCCGCTTTCCACAAAATCGAATCCTTTCTCCAACCCTGCGATCTTGTACGCGGCGAATTTGTCGGGGTGTATATATTCAGCCACTTCGAGGTGCATTTTGGTGGGTTGCAAATACTGGCCGATAGTCAGCACATCGCAGCCATGCGCAAGCAGATCATCCATGATCTGATAAACCTCTTCATCCGTTTCCCCCAGGCCGACCATGATACCTGATTTGGTTCGTTTTCCATAGTTTTTTGTTCTTTGTATTTGTTCCAGGCTGCGCTGGTAACGGGCTTGCGGACGGACTTTTCTGTAAAGGCTTTCGACGGTTTCCATATTGTGCGAAACCACTTCCTGGCCGGCGGAGATCATCCGTTCGAGGGCTTCCCAGTTGCCGCGGGTATCAGGGATAAGGGTTTCGATAGTGGTATCCGGCGACAATTCTTTAACGGTTCTGATTGTTTGGTACCATATCTCAGCGCCGCGGTCTTTCAGTTCATCGCGATTCACGGAAGTGATCACGGCGTGTTTGACGTTCATCAATTTGATGGCTTCAGCGACGCGGCGGGGTTCGTCTTCGTCGTATTCCGGCGGTTTTCCGGTTTTGACGGCGCAAAAGGAGCAGGAACGGGTACAAGTATTTCCCAATATCATAAACGTTGCGGTACCTTCTCCCCAACATTCTCCCATATTCGGGCAATTCCCGCTTTGGCAAATAGTGTGCAACTGGTATTGATCGACCAAAGCCCGCACTTTTTTGTATTCTTCACCGATAGGGAGCTTGACCCTCAGCCAATCGGGTTTGCGTCTTTTTGGTTCTTTATGTTGTACTATCGGTAATTCGAACATTTATAAATGCTGCTAAATTTTCAAAAATATTAATGAATAAAAAATTGCTATTTTCGGGCTAACCGGTTGAACAGCTGTGGAAAATAACAGTAAAAGAAATTCTTAGGATTTGCAACCGGCAGGTTATTGCCGCGATGATCTGTTCAATGCTGTTTTACCATCGTTTTCCAAGTTGCAAAGATAGGTAAAGGCTGATGAAAAAGGGACGGTTTTCGGCATTATCCACCTCCACCATGATCGGAATTTTTTTGAAGAAAACATCGACCATCACGCCTGCTTCAAACGCCTTGACGAATTCGTCGAAGGCGCCCCAGGCAAAGTGAACGCCCAGCTTCCCTTGCAAACCGGGGGTAATTGAAATTTCATCCAGTCCTTTCATGAAACCCGATGAGCCATAAATTCCGCGAAGCTCAAGAAAGCTGTCATGGTTATCGCCGGTATATTTTTCACTCGTGATATAGGTATTCCCGGAACCGGGGCCGTCGTTTCTCAAAAAGTCCACGTAGTAAGGTTTAATAATACCCAAAGCGGCGCCCGCCTGATAATTTATTCCTATGGCGATCCCTTTTCGTTTGGCCTTTTCAGAAAAATAACGCTTGGCGCCGGTACCGGCACGCAGCACGAGAAAGTTATTTTGTTTTCCAAAAACAAACGAGCGGGAAGTCTTGCCATTGCTTGCGAAATCGAAACTTTGGCGTTGTTCTTTCGGGTGCCTGATCTCGCCGAATTCCAAATGGAAGTAACGCGTGAGATAATACGTTTTTATACGTCCGAAATCTGCGCCGAAGGCAAAGCCATTGGTGTGCATCCTGACGTTGAATGCAATTTCCTTATTATAGATCACGCCTTTGCTTTCGTCATTGTCTGGACGGTCATACCCATAATTTTGTGCATGGAGCGCCACAACTCCCAAAAGACCGGTCAAAAGGATTGTAACAATATATTTCATGCGTTAAAAATTAATTTGAGCAATGGCACAGATACTATGTTAATTAAGGAAGGTGACACAATTACGACCTATGCAATGTTTATTCAAGATACAACGTATTACTGAATATTTTGTTCTGTTTATCACAAAAGCGGCCCGACTACTCAATATACAAATTTTAACCCATAAATACCTCCGGATTCACGGCTTAATTTTTTTGCCGGAAACCAATCCGCGTAATTCTTCCAAAAGTTTATTAATATTTTGTGTTGATACTTGCTGCTCTTGAATATACTTGTTCACGGATAAATTTCGGATTTTTCTTTTCCCGAAATTTTCAGTGAACAGTTATACCGACTAAGCATAGATTAATTTTTATAATCCGAAATCTATGCGGTGTCGTGTATAACAATAACGGGCGGATATTTTTATAATTGATTTATTTTAGTAGTTTTGAAAAAAACGGATTATCAAAAAGCAGGATATGACATTTATACTCAATCAGCATAAATCCATTGCCAATAAATTCATCGCAGAATTGCGGGATGTGCACATTCAGAAAGACAAGATGCGTTTTCGGCGGAATCTGGAAAGGGTGGGAGAAGTACTCGCCTACGAGATCAGTAAAACGTTGAAGTACAAAGAAGTAGAAGTGGAAACGCCGCTGGGCATCTCCCGGATCCAGTTGCCCGCCCAAAACGTTGTACTGGCAACCATTCTCAGGGCAGGACTGCCTTTTCACCAGGGCTTCCTCAATTATTTTGACAACGCTCAAAACGCCTTCATTTCGGCATACCGGATGCACCACAAAGATGGAACCTTTGAGATCAACATGGAGTACATTTCGTGCCCCAGCCTCGAAAACAGCGTTTTGATCATCAGCGATGCCATGCTGGCTACCGGCGCTTCCATTGCACTGAGCTTCAAGGAACTGCTGGAAAACGGAACGCCAAAGGAAATCCATGTTGCAGCGGCCATCGCATCCACCAACGGAGTCAACCACATCAAACGGCTGTTTCCCAAATCCAAAATCTGGCTGGGCGCCCTCGATGAAGAACTGACCGCCCGTTCGTATATCGTACCGGGGTTGGGCGATGCCGGCGATCTGGCTTTTGGAACGAAATTGCAGGAATGATTTTTTCAGTGAACAACTTTGTGGGCTATGCCGGGCTGCGTTTTTTTATTGAAACAGAAAACATTTTTACCCGGTATTTTTATATTCTGACAATCCATAATGTTTTCAAAGTCTTAAACGTTGATGTCACAATCCGGTATAATTCCACATAATTGTTAGATTTGCGTTCTGTAATGAAATTATCGTAGCAATATGATTGAAACCCTAAGCCCGGTTGTGATAATTGCAGTAGTGTTAGGCTACTTTTTGTTATTGATCGTTATTTCCTTTTTTACCGGCAAAGATTCCGGCAACGAAAACTTCTTCCTCGCCGGTCGCCAATCCCCTTGGTATCTCGTAGCCTTTGGCATGATCGGCGCTTCGCTGTCAGGGGTGACATTCATTTCGGTTCCGGGCTGGGTGATGGACAGCCAGTTCAGTTATATGCAAATGGTTTTGGGGTATTTGGTGGGTTACCTGGTGATCGCAACCATCCTGATGCCCATGTACTACCGCCTCAACCTGACCTCCATCTATTCATTTCTCGAACAACGGCTGGGAGTGGCGTCTTACAAAACCGGCGCCGGATTTTTCCTGCTTTCGCGCACCATCGGCGCGTCATTTCGCTTGTACCTGGTAGCCATCGTTCTGCAGGAATTTGTGATGCAACCCTTTGGCGGTTCATTCTGGATGACGGTATTGATCACGATCGTCCTGATCTGGATCTATACTTTTCGCGGGGGAATAAAAACGATCGTCTGGACGGATACCCTACAGACGCTTTGTATGCTTTCTGCCGTAATTATTACCATCGTTGTGATCGGGCAAAAGCTCGACCTGGATTTTTCGCAATTGATAGAACATATCAAAGACAGCCCCTATTCCCAAGTTTTCTTTTTTGAAAATGGTTGGTCGGATTCCAATAATTTCTTTAAAAAATTCCTGGCGGGAGCCTCCATTGCCATTGTGATGACCGGGCTGGATCAGGATATGATGCAAAAAAACCTGAGCTGCCGCACCATTGGCGATGCTCAGAAAAATATGTTTTGGTTCAGCATAGCTTTAGTTTTTGCTAATCTCTTGTTTTTGTGCCTGGGGGCTTTGTTGTTCATTTATGCCGGCGAGGTAGGCATTGAGATTCCGACGAGGTTGGTCAATGGCGAATTGAAACCGGCCACAGACCTGCTGTATCCGACCATCGCCATCAATTATCTAAGCCCCGTTATGGGCATCATCTTCGTACTCGGATTGATCGCTGCTGCGTATTCAAGCGCCGATTCCGCACTGACTGCGCTGACGACTTCTTTTTGTGTGGACTTTTTGGGTTTTGAGAAAAATGAAATTACAGACGAAGAAGGGGAGAAAAAACAGAAGCTGACCCGCTTTATAGTACACATCGCTTTTTCATTTTTGTTGTTCCTGGTGATCATGGCTTTTTATTATGTAAATGACAGAGCCGTGATCGAGCAAATATTCACGGTAGCAGGATATACCTACGGCCCTTTGCTGGGTTTGTATTTTTTCGGCTTTTACACCAAAAGGAACATCATCGACAAGTACGTACCGCTCGTTTGCATTGGAGCGCCCATCCTTACTTTTGTTGTGAACAAATATTCAGCAGTGCTTTTTTTCGGATACAAATTCGATTTTGAATTGCTCATCGTCAATGGCCTGCTCACTTTCCTCGGCTTGTTGCTGATTTCGTTTCCGCCTGTACATACGAAATAGGGGGGATTATAGAAGATTGTTCCGACTTTGTCGGAACGGGGATTATAGGGGATGTATGAATATGAATCCCCTATAATCCCCGTCGCGCCATCGGTGTGATCATCCCCGATACTGCCTGCCAAAGTTACGTTGTTGAAAATACGACAATATTGAATGGCATGTTGTATTTTTTTAATATACTTTTGTATATTGAATTGAAATTACGGCGACTCCGAAATTTTCTCTGTCAGAGCATCACATTCAAGCAAAATACAAGCAAATAATTTAATTGTCAGCATATTAAGGGAAGGCGTGTTTTGGGATAATTATTTATAATTAACCAATTGATATGAAACAGCCTGGTATTCTTGTATTTGTATATTTTTGTGTCGGTTTGTTTTGGTTTACAAGCGATGGTGCATTCCTGCATCATATTTTTTCGATTCCAATATCCATCACAGAAAAACTTTGGGGCTTCACCTTTGTCGTGTTGTCCGGGGTATTTATTTTTTGGATATTCCACAGATATTACATGAAAAACGGAATGAAGGAGGAGCCTTGGTCAGTGCGAAGACTCCGTATCAAGCGCTTCCTGATCGACAGTATCGACGACCTGATCTGGTCTATCGATACGAAAATGAAGCTCAGCGTTTTCAACGCCAAATATAAAAAAATCAAAGAACAGAGTTTGGCAGGCCCCATCCAGTCGGGCGACGATGCGTTGCTTTTTCAGCAGGGTGATGATGAACTGGCTGAAAAATGGAAGGCCTATTATTCCAGAGCGCTGAGCGGGGAACAATTCACTACATTGGAAATGGTGAGAGTCGGCGGTGAATCTGCTTATTTCGAGATCAATTTTCATCCAATGTTTGAAAATGATCAGATCATTGGAGCCTGCATGTATGGAAAAGATGTGACGCAGCGGGTCAGGTATATCAAGGATATCCAAGCGGAGCATTTGTTTTCCGACGCCATTCTTTCCTCTTTAAGCCCGTTTATATGCGTTACCGATGAGCGTGGAAATATCATCAAGGCCAATAATGCCTGGAATGCCGCCGGGTTTTCCAACCCTAACGACTTTGTGTGTGTACCATTGGGAAACAATTACCTGAAGTTTTGTGATAAGCAAGAGAACAAGACCGGAGACATGCTCGCCCACGGGATCGCTTCCGTACTGAACGGCCAGGTTAAAGAATTCGTCAGTGAATACAGCATCTATGAAAACAACAAAGAATTTTGGTATAGTGTGCGCATCCTTCCCCTTATCGGGAAATACAAAGGCCTGGTGATCACCCACGAAGACATCACCTCCCGCAAACAAAACGAACTTCAACTGGATCTGCAAAACTCGATGCTCAAAAAAACCCTGGAAGAAAAAGACAGGGCAGTGGATCTCTTCGAAAGCCTTTTTGAAAGTATCCCGGTGCTGATCGCCATTTATCCCAACGAACTAACCGAGTTCCGTTTTAATAAAAAATACACCGAAATACTGGGTTACACCAACGAAGATGCCCTCGTAATGAATATGGTAGAGAAGAGTTTCCCCGATGAAAAATACCGCGCAGAAATACTCGAGTTTGTTGCTAACTATACCGGCGTCTGGAAAGAAATGCGGGTGACCTCTAAAAGCGGGGAGGTTCGTATCCAGCGGTGGTGCAATATAAAACTGAAAAACAACACCATCGTGGGTATCGGCATCGACATTACCAAAATGAAACAACAGGAGCAGGAACTCAGAACCCTCAACGACCAGTTGATCACCGCTCAAAAAATGGCGCGCCTGAGCTATTGGGAAGCAGACCTCCAAAACCGCCGGATGATATGGCCAAAGCACGAAGAAGATTGGGTAAAACGGCTTACCGCCTCAGCGACAGAACAAAACCTCCACAGATTCAGGCGGCTCATCCATCCTGACGACGAGTCCCTTTTTGAAACAAATCACCAGCAGGCTTTGAATGGAAACAAAGATTACAACATCGAGTACCGGCTCCTCACTCCGGATAAAAATATTGTCTGGATCAATGAGCTCGCAAGACTGGCGGCTTCAAACGGCAGTGGAAAAACAAACAGACTCAAAGTGACGGTTCAGGATATAACAGAAAGAAAACTGGTGGAAGAACAATACCGCGTTTTGTTTGAAAATGCCCCCTTCCCCATCATGGTGTTCAGAATGGACAATTTTCAGTTTTTAAAAGTCAACAACGCTGCTGTGCAAAAATACGGGTATAGCAAAGAGGCTTTCCTTCTCATGGCATTGCCCAAACTCCTCCCGGAAGGCGATTTGAAAAAGATGAAGGATTTTATTGCTGCCCATGAAACCCATTTGCACGAGAGCCACCACCTGGAGGTCGTCATGCAACACAGAAAAAAGGACGGAAACCTGATCACCGTTCAGACGATCTTCAACCAGATGTTTTACGAAGAAAAGGATGCACTGTTTATCTTCGCAGTGGACCTGACCGATCAGGAAGAAACCGAGCAAAAGATCACCAACGCCATCGTTTCGACATCTGAAAAAGAACGAACCGAAATCTCCAGAGAACTGCACGACAGCTTGTCGCAGGAACTCACCATCGCCAGCCTCAACCTCAAAAACCTGAAATACGAATTCGATAACCTGAAAGACAACAGCCGCTACAACAAAACCCTGCAATATCTCGAAACCTGTATCGACCATGTGCGCAGCGTAGCTCATCGTCTCCATCCCAAGGCCATCGAAGACCTGGGAATGATCCCGGCCATCGCCGGCGTCATCGAAGACATTATGGAGGTGTATCCTGTAAAAATCGAGTTTGATTATAATAAAAACCTCCGCCTCGATCAGGAATACGAATTGAATATTTATCGCATTATCCAGGAAGCGCTCAACAATATTATCAAACACTCCAAAGCCAAAAATGTACACATCAAACTACACTTTGACGATCAGCGTGTTCGCTTTTTCATCAAAGATGACGGCATTGGTTTCAGCAATGATTTCACAGCATTGAGGGATGAAGGCGTTGGGCTTCGGATCATCCGGAGCCGGATCACCAGTTTGGGCGGCGCGTTGAAGATCATCAGTTCGCCCGGCGAGGGTACCCGGATCGATGCGGAATTTCCAATGATATATAAAGGTGTAAACATTTATGAAAAATCTAATTAACATTTTGGTCGTCGATGACCATACCGTTGTAAGAGAAGGCATTGTATCTCTCATTTCCGAAAATCCCAAATTTAAGGTCATCGGTGAAGCCGACAATGGTATCCGGGCATTGGAAAAACTGGAATCCCTGATTGAAAAACCCCACGTTGCGCTCATGGATATCCAAATGCCTGAAATGGACGGCATTGCCTGTACTGCGGAGATAGTTAAAAACTACAAAGACGTCAAGGTCATCGGTTTGTCCATCATGAAGGACAGCGCTTATATCAAAAAAATACTCAAGGCCGGAGCGGCGGGTTTTATGCTGAAAAACTGCGACAAACTAGAATTGTACAAAGCCATCGAAAGCGTAGCGAATGGAAACACTTACTTTAGCCCAACTGCCGGACAGGAATTGCTGGCGCAGTTCTCGGTTTATATCGCTCCATCGAAGTTCGAAACCGTCTCTTTGAGCAAAAGAGAACTGGAGATACTCGACCTGATCGCCAAAGATCACAGAAACCAGGAAATCGCTGAAAAACTCTTTCTCAGCATCCGTACCGTCGAATCGCACAAACGCAACCTCCTCTCCAAAACCGGCTGCCAAAGCACAGCGGGCCTCGTCGTTTATGCCATCAAACACAACCTCGTGGAATTGGATTAAATCTCCATTCTCCATTACGTATTTCACATAAAAATATTTTTGGTCGTTTTGCTGTTTTATGCGGCTCAAGCCTGCCTTATCTTTGTAGTGTAATTTTTAAAGAAAAGTTACCCGGTACAGTTTTAATCTCGCGTAGAGCTTTTTTCTGTATAGTTTTTTAAGAACACACACACACTATTTCAACTTAATTATCATTAGCCTGACGTTAAGTTTGACATTTGCCAACACACTATGAAGCGCTAATTTTGAGATATTAAATTTAAGAAGGGGAGTTTTTATTTTATACTTGTTCCGGGATAAACCCGCCTGACGGTAAGGGCAGGTTTTGGATTTTTTTATCCCGAAATTTTACCGGAACAGTTATACCGATCCCGACACGTCGGGAATTAATTTTTATAATCGGAAACCACGCAGTGCTTGATGCCGTGTCGTGTATAATAAACAAAATTAGCAAAAGCTTTATCCCATGACCGATGAGAGTCCTGCCGCTTGCGACAGGACTCTTTGTTTTCCTGCCTTCATCATCCGGTTTTGCGTGAAACACGCAAAAAAATAATTGAGTTTTTTCCGCTTACATTTCTTCTTCAATGAAGATAACTTTATGTCAGTTTCAAAAGCACGGTAAAAGGCCTGTTTTTAAAACTTTTTCAAAACCCGATCATTGCTTATTTTCCCGGTTGATCCTGACCCCCTCTTGCGTAGCTGGTTTGATGTAATTGAAAACCATTTTCCGGGAAAAATCACAACCACGATCACAGGAAGACTTCTTCCGGATCACTTCACACAGTCCTCAAGTTCGCTGAAGCACTTTTAAAAAACATATTACAAAAAGGGAAAAACGGATTCGCCGTAACCCTTCAGGTATATATTTGATTTGATAAAACAATATAGAAACTACATCGGGTCTATTCATTAAACATCGTGAGAAAACAGGAATCAGGAAATGGGAGCTTGATCACTACCCATAG
>CAZKDA010000146.1:7149-11759 GCA_964551455.1 uncultured Saprospiraceae bacterium | reverse complement strand
GTGATAGTAAGACAGGAAGCCATACCCCTGGATTGTGAAGATGACCAGGATTGCTACCTGGTTAGCTTTGGAGATTTTGAAGGGATTGAACCGATATTTAATTCTTATTATGATCAATTGGGTTTGCCAGTTGCAATTTTCAATAATGTCATCCCCAATGGACAGCCCGACCCTGTACAAGAAATCGATAATGGTGGTAATATTGTAGTAATCACAAATTGGTCGAACATACTGGTCGACGATTCCCGCGAAATAATAACAATTCCTCTTTGCAACCCTATTGAGCCGGGCTGTACCGCCACCATTAATTTTGATGCGGTTAGTCGGATAATGTCTGGGGATCCGGCAAATCCCACGATCCAGGTATATGGATTGACGGGTTATCCTTGCCCGGAAATAGATGTGCCTTATTGTGCAACTGATCCTTTTCCAATATGCGATGGCGTGACCGGGTATTGCCTTACCTCCACATCCTGCCCCAATGGTGAATTCGGTTGTACGCTGCCTATTGACCCTGACGCTATTATTTTCACAGGTAATGCTACAGCACAAAACCTGGACCTCGTCCATCTTTCGCTCACCTGGGAAAATACATCTAACCAGGATATCACTCACCTGATCTTCTTTACAAATACTGAATCGGGAACTTTACCTTTTGGGGCACGGATTTTCGTGCCTATCGATAATGTGGAAGTGTTCACCAATTGCAATTCCGACATTACCATAGAATTTGACCCGAACCCCTTGTATTTATGCATCGATGGCCCGGCAAACGGAACGAATGTGACCGTTCAGCTTGGCGGCGACGGCTCTCAGCCCGTCGAGATTGATCTGGAAGCAGGGCCGCTACTGCCGGGGCTATCGTTTTCAGGGGGAGATTTCGATGCCAACGGACAGGCACAGGTAACGTTAACACCCAATGGAGCGCCGGAAACGCTGATCCTTTCGCTGCAAGCCGGCCCCAACTGGACTCCCGGAACTATTGTCAATGTGCCTGTCTCAGCTTCGGCTACATCCGGGAGCTACTGTTTCAACCCCAACCAGGGTGATAACATTCTCCAGGTTGTACTGGAAGATTGCGACGAAATTGTTTGTGAATGTGAAACCGGTTATAATTTAACCGGAACCACAACCCTTTCGACTTCCGCCCTTCCTCAAAACGGCTTGAGCAATGACTGCCTTGCGATAGCAGGTACATTGACCGTTGATGATGAGGTACCCAATGCCTCTTACACCATCGAGGCCTCAACCATACGGATGCAACCCGGTAGCAGCATCATAGTGAACCCGGGCGTGACGCTGAATATCACCGGCGGAAACATTCTCGGCTGTGAGCAACTATGGAAAAGCATCATCGTGCATGGTACGCTCAACCTCCTTGGCGTAACGGTTGAGGACGCCGAATATGCTGTCCGGCTGAAGTCCGGTGCAAAGGTCGCTTTGATCGGCAACACCTTTAGAAAAAACTATACCTCCGTGTATTTCAATGAATTTCCCACCTGGGTGCTCCCGGTGTTCACTGCCTTCCACTCCAATGAAATCCACTGCGAAAACATGAACCTCCTGCCGCCATATCCGGGGCAGCAGACGCCCTCCGGCAATGTATCTTATGCTGCTGTGGATTTGAATTCCATGACCGGGGTAAATATCGGCGATGGCATCGCTAACAATCTCAACCATTTCCACCATTTACAAAATGGCATTTTGCTTCATGGCTGCGTCGTTAAGGTAAGGTCAACCAAGTTCTCCAATATCCCCCTAAATACCGAATATGCCCTCCGGGGACACGGTATTTATACGGTCCGGTCAACATTGGTGCAGGGCGGCCTGGGCCTTGATCCGGGCAATCCCACCTTCCAGAATGTCGATCGCGGGATATGGGCAACCACTTCATCAAATATCGATGCCCGAAGCAGCACATATAGAAAAGTGAAAACCGGGATTCGGGTCAGCCATAGCCCAAGCATCAGGATACAGCAAAACCTGATCTATTGCGACAATGTCGGCATCGACCTGTACCAGAATCAATCCGCCTATTCGCTGAATTGTCTCAACAACGAAATCCGGGTGGACTACGAGTCGGGCGATCTACCCGGAAAGGGCATAGGTATTTCGGTCAATGACCTGCCCTTAGATGCTTCCACCACATTGAAAAACATAAGGTCGAACACCATCTATACTTACGGCAATAATGTCGGTATCCGCATCAACGCAGCTACCCGCTACAAGATCGAGGACAATACGGTCAATTTAACCAACCTGATTGCCACACATGGCTTTTCCATAAGCGGCACGAAGGACTGTGTAATCAATTGCAACGACGTATATGGCGCGGGTACGGGAGGTAGCTCCAGCCCCGCTTACACAGGTAACACCGCTTACAACATTTCACTGACCACCGGCACGACCTACCGCTGCAACACCAGCGCCAGTGTCCGATCCGGGTTTCGATTTTATGGCTATTGCGGCAGTTCGCCGGATTATGCGGTCCATTTCGGAGGGAACACCTTCAATACCGCTCACCGCTACGGCCTGTGGATGACCAACACCGCCTCTTTCGGCAACTTTAGCTCCGATGGGACACAGGTACACACGGGAAACCAATGGTACGGAACTTATACCGGCGGGTATAGGGCCTGGCACCAGGGGGATCCATTCTTGGTTTTTTATTCACGATTCATCGTCCACACCACTTCTCTCCCGTGGTATCCGCAAGGCTTGGATCCCGAGGAGGATTGGTTTGATACTAATCCGGGTTTTCCCTTTTCCTGCTTCCCTACCGCGGAGTGCCCGATGCCATCGTGGATCACGGGCGAAGGGGACGAGATCGGCGAGTTCGGCCTCCGGGTGGCCGGGGACAGCCTGGAACTGCCTGAACTGTATGCCGGCGGCCTGCGCTGGGAGATGCGCCAGGCACTTTATAGCAAAATAGCAGCCACGCCCGATATTGCAGAGCAGGACGATGTTTTAGACGACTTTTACCAGCAAAACCAAAACAACGCACTCGGCAGCTTCACACGGATAGCGCTCGACATGGCGGCTGTTGCCGAAATGGCGGACAGCACGCTGATCGATCAGGATGCAGAAATAGCTGCCAAATTGGATACCCTGGTACTGTTAGAACAGGAGCTGCCGGAAAACCCGACAATTGGCCGGTTAGACAGCCTCGGCGCCCAAAAGCAGGCTATCGGCAGCGATATTACGACGCTGCACCTGGCCAGGATTGGATTGCTTGCCGGATTGCAGAACAGTGTAAACGACACGGCAGCCATCCTGGTCGTTGTCAACAACAGCATTGCCACAACCGCCATAGAAGAAGAAAACCGCCAAAAGGTAAACATGGTAGCGTTGAACAAGGTGGTGCGCGGCAGCGAACAATTCACAGGCATCGAACGCCAGGTGTTACAGGATGTAGCCGAACAATGCCCGCTCACAGGCGGAAACGCGGTCTATGAGGCGAGAAGCATCCTGGCTTATACCGGCGAGATATTGGAATTCAACGACTCCCTGCTTTGCGATTCTACCATACTGGCAGAGGAACGCGGCATTTTGCCGCCGGCCCCACAGTTCCATTCCGGGGAAGAAGGATACCGGTTTTCCGCAGTACCTAATCCTGCAAACGACTATCTGAATATCCGCTACACCGTTCCGCAAGATGCAACAAACCTGACGGTGCAACTATTCAGCACTACCGGAATGAAAGCAGCCGAAGAGCGCCTGGCCGGAACGGAAGGAACGCAACAGATCGACCTTAGCCGGTTGTCCGCTGGGTTGTATTACCTGCGACTCATTAGCAATGGAAAATTGATTTCTGTGCAAAAGATTGTAGTAGTTCACTAAATAACCAAGCAGGCTGGTCACGGATACTGGGGCTAGCCTGCTTTTAATCTTTTTGGTTATGCGAAACATCTTACTTATGCTATTTTTTCCTGTATTTGTATCTGGACAAAGCAATCCTATCGGCTCTGCAAGGTTTGATAATGTTTGGTTGAATGGCCACCCCAATTGGACAGCAGACACCCTTTTCGGCAGTACCACTATGACCTTCAATACCTACCCCCCGGGGGTTGTACGGGAGCATAAAGATATGGATTTTGACCAGACTAATACCGGCTTTTCCGATCAGGCCGGCAACCTGCTGGCCTACACGAACGGTATTTACATCGCCAATGGCCTACACGAACTTATGCTCAACGGTGACGGCATCAACCCGGACAGTTCGTGGGCACAGGATCGTTTGAAACAAGGCGCAATGTTTTTGCCACAGCCGGGGAATGACAGTATCCTGTACCTTTTTCACGAGCCATTAACCTTCATCCCTCCCACGCTTCCTTATTATTATGTATTCCGTGCTTTATACACCGTGATCAATCTTTCCGCAGACAATGGTTTGGGGCAGGTGATTGAAAAAAATATCCCGCTCATCGAGGACACTTTGTGCCATGGCAAAATAACCGCTACCAAACATGGCAACGGCCGGGACTGGTGGATTAATATACCGGGATACAACGAACCGCTTTACTATACATACCTGCTAACACCGTTTGGCATAGACACCTTCCCACCGCAAACCATCGGCGCTGAATCTGAATCCAGGCCGGGTCAGGCCG
>CAZKDA010000146.1:0-7049 GCA_964551455.1 uncultured Saprospiraceae bacterium | reverse complement strand
CTAATCCTGCAAACGACTATCTGAATATCCGCTACACCGTTCCGCAAGATGCAACAAACCTGACGGTGCAACTATTCAGCACTACCGGAATGAAAGCAGCCGAAGAGCGCCTGGCCGGAACGGAAGGAACGCAACAGATCGACCTTAGCCGGTTGTCCGCTGGGTTGTATTACCTGCGACTCATTAGCAATGGAAAATTGATCTCTACGCAAAAGATTGTGGTGGTTCATTGATAGGAAAGCAAGTTGGGGATAATCGCTCGGTTGACCAAGCGGTGGGGATCGTAGGGGATTATTGGGAGTGAATGAATCCCCAATAATCCTCGTCACGCCTTGGCGAGACAATCCCCAACCATCCCCTTATCCTCATTATCAGGCTTTCTCCTCCCACACCTGGCAAAGATTTACAATAGTCAAGGCAGCTTTTTCCATATCCTGCACAGAAACCCATTCCTGTTTGGAATGGAAAGCGTGTTCGCCGGCGAAGATATTGGGGCAGGGGAGGCCCATGTACGACAACCTGGAGCCATCTGTTCCGCCGCGGATGCTTGACAGGATCGGCTTAACCCCCGAACGGCGGACGGCCTCTACGGCGTTTTCAATGATCTCCGGATGTTTATCCAGGATTTTTTTCATATTCCGGTATTGCTCTTTTACAACCAGTTCGGCGCTGGATTTTGGATAGCTTTTCATCACTTCGTCAACGATGGATTGCAACTCCCGTTCATGTTTCAAAAGCCCTTCATCATCGAAATCGCGGATGATGAACTGGATCTTTGCGGATTCCACCGAGCCTTCGATTTTAGTGGGATGAATGAATCCTTCCATACCTTCGGTAGTCTCCGGTGAGAGGCGGTTTTTCGGCAAACGGGCTACAATTTCAGAGGCGATTTTGATCGCGCTTTCCAGCTTTCCTTTTCCAAAACCCGGATGTGCGCTGACGCCCGTGATATTTATCGTAACGCCATCGGCTGAGAAGGTCTGGTCTTCCAGCGAACCCAGCTTTTCGCCGTCGATGGTGTAACCGAAATCTGCTCCCAGCTTGCCGATATCGACTTTATCGACACCTCTCCCGATCTCCTCATCGGGTGTAAAAAGGATCTTGATCGTTCCGTGTTTTATTTCCGGGTGGTTTACCAGGTGATTGGCTGCATCCATGATGGCAGCCAACCCGGCTTTATTGTCTGCCCCAAGCAAAGTCGTACCGCTGGCCGTGATGATGTCGTTTCCAATTTGCGCTTTGAGATCGGGATGGTCTTGCATGCGGATCACCTGCGTGGGATCATCGGGTAGTACGATGTCCGAGCCATCATAATTTTTGTGGATGATCGGTTTTACATCCTTACCGCTCGAATCCGGTGAGGTATCCATGTGGGAGCAAAAACAAATGACGGGTACTTTTTTATCCGAGTTGGAAGGTATAGTCGCGTAAACATATCCAAATTCGTCGAGATGCGCATCGGTTATGCCCATGTCCTTTAATTCCTCAACAAGCAGTTTTCCCAGGTTTTTCTGCTTTTCCGTGGAAGGGATTGTCTCGGATTCAGGATCGGATTGCGTATCGATGACGACGTATCGCAAAAATCTTTCGGTTACAGTATGGTTCATAATTTCGTTTTATTTGAAGTTAGATTTTAGATGCTAGATGCTAGATGCTAGATGCTAGATGCTAGACTTCAGATGCAAGATTTCAGATCGAAGCGTAGCGTAGATCCCGACGAAGTCGGGACACCCGATACCTGACACCCGATACCTGACACCCGATACCTGACATCTGACACCCGATACCAAAATTAGGTCTAAATTTCATATTTCAAAAAAAAAGTAATTTTGGATGCAACCATACCGGAACTTTGTGCACTACCACTAAAAACAAAAAGTATTGAACTCGAGCGATACCAAATTGATCAAGGGCTGTATGAACGGAAACCGGCAGTCCCAAAATCAGCTTTATCAAAAGTATAAAGCGATTCTTTTTGGTGTTTGCCTCAGGTATGCAGGTTCAAGAGAGGAGGCCGAAGATATGTTGCAGGAAGGATTTATAAAGATATTTTCCGACCTGTATCAATACAAGCCTTTCGGCCCTTTGGGCGCCTGGATGCGAAAAGTGGTTGTCAATGTTGCGTTGCAGCATATCCGGAAAAACAAGCGATTGCAGTTTTATGATGAACAACATCAATTTATTGCAGCTTACGAACCGGATATTGAAATTTTTAAAAATAATCGGGAGGAAGCGATCCTGAAAATGGTTCAGCGGCTTCCCGATGGTTACCGCCTCATCTTCAACCTCTTTGTGATCGAAGGATTTTCCCATAATGAAATTGCCGAAAAGCTGGGTATTTCACCGGGAACCTCCAAATCGCAATACAGCAGAGCACGCGCAGCGCTGAGATCCATGCTCGAAAAAAATATCACAACAGAAGAGTTTTAATAAATTATATGCACAACGATCCGAATAACAATAACCTGGAAAACTTTTTCAGAAAGTCGCTGGAAAACTATTCCGAAGTTCCCTCCGATGACCTGTGGGATCGCATAGAGGGAAATATCCCGCCAAAACCGGCGAAAAGGTTCCGGGCAGTTTATGGACTGTTGGCGCTTTTGCTGTTGTTGCTGTTCGGTTTGGGTTATGAATATTTCAGGTTCAGCGCGAAAATGAATGCCGTAAATGAAACGGTAGCTTTGCAAAAAGATGAGTTGGAGGGACTGAAAAGCGAGCTGGAATCGATTAAATCGCAACTGCAATCTTCATTGCTACCTCCAAACAACGAATCTTCTTCCGGTTCAGTGATTGAGAGTGTGCCGCCTCGTCATTCGGAAACTTCAGAGACAATTTTTAACAAAAACGCAGCACCCCAAATCGTTGCTGAACAGTCCGGGATCACATCAAGCCCAAACGATAATTTTTCCAATGAGACCGCCGGAAATGAAATTTCGGCTGATCCTCTTTCAGACCTGACAAAAACTACAAATTCAAACCAGACTGTACTAATGGATTTTGCGGAAACCAAAGCGCCCCGGCTCAATGCAACGCCTTACACCCTTGCAGGCCTGCCGGTTTTGAAAAGCTCCGACAAAAATAAAAGAACCTTTTCGGTGGAAATTTATGCCTCCGCCTGGAATACCTTTTTTAAAGGTTCCGGTAATTCCGGACAAGGATTTTCATTTGACAACATAAAACTGTCCTCTGATTTTGGCGCCTTATTCAATCTGGGTTTAAATAAAAACTGGGATGTACAGGTGGGAGTCGGATATAACAACCTGATAATTAACGATGCGGTAAATACGGAATTGATCTATTCAAGAGACGAATACGATCCTGAACGTGATGTTTATACCTCGTTTTACGCCTACACCGTCGATACCCCTGCCGGCGAAATGCTGGTAAATACTTCTTTGTCGAATCAGCGTATCAACGACGGCCGCGATTTTGAAGTGGGCGACCCTTTCCAATTGAAGTTGCAGTACCAGGACGTCATCCGGTATTTTCAGTTGCCGGTTTTCCTGAGATATAAAATCGGAAGCGGAAAATATCGCTTCACCGTGAAGGGGGGCTTTATCCAGAAATTTTTACTATCAGAAACAATAAAACTGAGCGCCGTAAATCCTGAAGTGGATAGATTGCAAAATGAAAAATCTTATTTTTCCAACAATCAAACATCGGCTTCAACTACCAGTATGGATGTGCTTTTCGGCGCAGGTACAGAGATTAGACTTAATCCCCGGAACTCCTTCCATCTACAGGCGCAATTTGTTCATTCTCTCCATGAGATCTATCCCGGAGTGAAACCCTGGTCGGTTGGATTGAACGCAGGATTACAGCACAGGATCGACCGATAAACAATCCCGTGCCATTATAAGAGAATTATGGTTTCAAAATTTTAATATGTTCAAATTCCTTTATTGATTGAAAAAGCCCCGACTCTGATCGGGGCTTTGTTTTTTATAAAAACAGAAAATAACAATTTGGGAGTTTTATGAATCCATTCCGAAGGCGTAATAATATTTGCCAGGAAGATCTTCATAAATTCCTTCGATCATCACTCCGCCTTTAGTCTTTTCAAGTTCGCTGATGAGATGGTCAACGTCTTTGACTTTCTGACTGTTGATATGGGTAATGATAAATCCCGGTTTCATTTGTGTATGCCTTCTGAGCAGTCCGGCATAGAGATTAGTTACTTTCACTCCGCTGTCGATTTCCAGTTTTTTTGCGGCTTCTTTATCAAGGGTTTCCAAATCCGCGCCGAGTGTTTGCAATAGTTTATGGGAATTCTTTTTCGTCAGACTTTTTGAGCCTTCCGGATTGTTCAGCACTACATCAAAGGTTTTTTCGGAACCCTTTCGGTCAACCGTTATGGATACTTCATCACCTGGTCGGTGCCTTGCAATGATCTCCTGCAATTGCGGAGAAGTATTGACCGGGGTGTCATTCACTTTGACGATCACATCACCCGGGCGGATGCCGGCGGTTCCCGCTGCACTGTTTTCCAACAAAGAATCAACATAAGCCCCTTTGTAAACCGCCAGGTCCTTTTCTTTTGCAAAGTTCCCGTCCACTGATTTGATCATGACGCCAAGCACCCCTCTTTGAACGCTGCCGTATTTCAGCAGGTCTTCCACCACTTTGCTGACGATGTTGCTGGGAACGGCAAAACCATAGCCATTATATGTACCCGTGCGACTCGCAATCGCCGTATTGATACCAATGAGGCCGCCCTCCATGTTCACCAAAGCGCCGCCGCTGTTGCCGGGATTTATGGCGGCATCAGTCTGAATAAAACTTTCCACTGCGAATTTTTCTTTGTTAATATTAATATTGCGGGCTTTTGCACTGACGATTCCGGCTGTGACCGTAGAGGTCAGGCTGAAAGGATTGCCAACGGCAAGTACCCATTCGCCAATTTTTACATCATCGGAATTAATGAATGGGAGGTAAGGAAGGTTTTTTTCTTTGATCTGCATCAAGGCCAGGTCGGTTGTAGGGTCGGTTCCAATGACAGTAGCTTTGTAGGTGCGATTGTCGTGCAAAGTGATTTCGATATCCTCAGCCTGGTCGATTACGTGATGGTTGGTCACGATATACCCCTCCTGGTTGATGATAACCCCTGATCCGGTATTAAAAACGGGTTGCTGTGGCATTTGCCTTTCTTCACGTTTTTGATTTGGACCGTAATACTCGAATCGTCTCCCAAAAAAATCTTGAAACGGATCGTTTTGGAAAAAGTCCCGGAATGGATCCGGCAACTGGCGATATTGGGCAGTTCCAGCCGTTCGCGAGGATTTGATATGTACTACGGCATTCACTACTTTGTCTGCAATTTCTGTAAAATCTGTCAGCTTTCCGGTTGTTCCTTCGATTGGAAAATTTACATTTTTTGAAACCGGTGTGGCAATGTGTTCAATTCTTACCACCTTGTTTTCATTATTAAAAAAATGATAAGTTCCAATTGAGACTGTACTGATGAAAAGCGCTATAATTCCTGATATTAAATAACTCCTGTTCATTTTTATTCGATTTAAGATTAATGAATTTTATTTTTTCTTTCGTTCCAAAAAAGGTTTTTTGTTGTTATGAAAATGCAAAGTCAGGGTGGGAGATAACCCACCCTTCATTGCACTTGGTACGGAGATCAATCATTTCTGCACGCTGAAAAAATTGTCCGAAACCGAATAATTTAATTGATATTGATTGTTCTCACGGGCTTTTGCTTAGCATCGTCCTTTTTGGGCAAAGTGATGGCTAAAATCCCGTCAGCATATTTTGCGCTGATCTTATCGCCGTTTACAGAATCCGGCAGTGTGAATGTGCGCTTGAAAGATTGGTAGCCGAACTCTTTTCGGGTATAGTTTTCTTCAGAATTCGTGTTTTCAGTCTGAAGTTCACTTGAAATAGTCAGCAAACCATTGTCGAGGTGGATGTTAAAATCGGATTTTTTCATCCCAGGCGCTGCTACTTCTACCAAAAAAGATTCGTGGGTTTCTTTGATATTCACAGCAGGGATACTCAATCCGGTGTGAAATCCTGTGTTAAAAATAGAAGGAAGATCTCTGCCAAACCAATCATCAAACCAAGATGATAAGTTTGGAACAACAGGAGCATTGTTTTTAACTTTAGCTAAAACTGTCATGACTCATCATTTTTAGTTAAACAATTAATTTTATCAATTTCAAATGCAACAACTTTGCATTCGATTTTCCCCAGATCAATCTAAATGCCAGCGCCTGAAAAATGTCAAATTGACATTTTTTTTCATACAAATTTTCAGTTGAAAAAATAACCAGTTGTCAGTTTGACATTTCTCCTCACCGCACCAACGCCACATCCCCCTTGAAAACCCTTCTCTCCCCATCCACAAACTCAACCTCCGCGAAATACACAAAAACCGCAGGGTTGAGAAACTTCCCATTGAGCGAACCATCCCAGCCGGAGGCCGGATCGTTGGGTTGGAAATTTTGAGCGAGGAAAACCTGCTCGCCCCAGCGATCATAAACCTGGAAAGTGTTGACCTGTCTGACTTTGCGGGCATCGGCGAAGATCATGAAAATGTCATTCGTGCCGTCGTGGTTGGGGGAAAAAGCATTGGGGATAAAAATCTCGCGCGACTTATCGACCTTGAGCAGGATGCTCGCGCTGACGGCGCAGCCGTTGAGGTCAATGATCGTGATCGTGTATTCTGTTTCCGAAGTGAGCGACAAAACCGTTGGCTCCAAACAATCCGCGCAACTCAAACCCACCGCCGGCAACCAGATGATGGTGTCGATCTCCGAAATCGGAATGTTGGTGGCAACATCCATGCGATAGTCATCGCCGAGTTCCACTTCCACTTCCGGCGCCAGGAAAATGTGTTGCAATGTTACCCCGTCGATTTCCACAACATCAGCGAGTTCACAACCCGCCGCATCCTGCACCAAAACATCATAAACGCCAGGACTTAGCGCGGGGAAAATTCCTGACGTGTTGAAATTGTTTCCGCCGTCGATGGAATACAAAAATGGCGTTTCGCCGCCGCTCACCGAGAGAATGGAAATGCTACCGAAATCGCCGTAGCA
>CAZKDA010000145.1:0-11952 GCA_964551455.1 uncultured Saprospiraceae bacterium | reverse complement strand
GGCTACGTCTGCGTTTTTTGCCTCGTTACTCAAAAAAAATACTAACCCAAACTTTGCCACTCTATTTAATCATCATCCCTTAATAAAATAACTCTCTTAGGAAAAGGGTCTTTAGTTTCAAGAGATAGAATTTCTTTTTCATCACGTTTTGTTTTTTTAAAATAAAAAAATCAATACAATAAAGTGTTGTATTAGCTTGAATGATGTATGAAACCCCCTTAGTATTTGTGAAATGTATAACCGAAAATTGCTAATGAAAATAATGTTTAATGGCAGGAATTTTAGTTGTCACCAAAAAAATAATATATGTTCACTAACAATAGTACGGTGCAATGTAATAAAAAAAAATAGTACACCGCATATTTTTCTGTTTTTTTTATGAAATTTTAAAATAACTATGCCGTTGACCGGAAGGAAGAAATAAAATACTATTTTTAATCATATTAAATTCGTTTCAAAAAAGCCAATGATCTTCTGCGTTGAAACGAATTTTATTCCACTCAAAAAACAACTTCAACTATGGCAAAAAATTATATCCTTCATCGCAATCGCAAAGAAATAGAAATCCAAAAAGAACCCGAAGTGTTCACTGCGGTATTGCCCGATAAACGCGTGATCGAAGAAGTTACCAACCTCAGCGAGATCAGCCAGGTGGAGCAGGTTTTCAGCAATGTTTTCAAAATCAGGACTTCGGAAAGCGATGTCGATGGATACCTGGATCATCTGCGCCACAACTTCGAAACGCGCTGTGTGTTCCATCATTCCTACAATCCTTCGGGCGACCTTTCCACACGGTATTATATCACCGACCTTGTGGCTGTGAACTTCCGGGAAAAGACCACCAATGCCAAAATCGAATCGATCCTTCAAAAACACGGTTTGCAATTTTTGAAAAAATATCCCGGCGACGGATTGACATTTTTATTTAAAGTGACAAGTTCTGCAAACAAAAACCCGGTGAAACTGTGCAATGACCTGATGGAATACAAATTCGTTGAATTTGCCGAACCCAACCTCGTCAACCGTTTTGACAAATGTTTTCCGCTGACAGAGTCGATGTTCGACAACCAATGGCACCTGCAAAGTAAAGAAGGGATTGAACTGGTTGCAGGCGCCGACGTCAATGCCCTGAAGGCCTGGAAGATCACGAAAGGATCGCGGGATGTGGTCATTGCCATCATTGATGACGGGTTTGATCTCACGCATCCCGATCTGAAGGGAGATAAAAAGATCGTTCACGCAAGGGATTTTGTCGATGGCGATACACACCCTTTCCCCGAAGCGGAACGCGGCGATTACCACGGTACGCCCTGTGCCGGCGTTGCCATTGGTGAAGAAAACGGCAGCGGTATTGTCGGCATGGCGCCGGGCTGTGCGTTTATGCCGGTCAGGTTCGATCTGGCTGCTGACGATGACCTGCTCTACGAAATTTTTGATTACACCGGAAAACATGCCGACGTCATTTCCTGTAGCTGGGGTCCGGTGCCGGTTTATGCGCCGCTGAGCAGTCTGCTCGACCATAAGTTTACTCAACTGGCGACCAGCGGAGGGCCTCGCGGTAAGGGTTGCGTTATCCTTTTCGCTGCCGGAAATTTCAACGCCCCGGTGAATGATCCGTCGAACACCGATTTCAAATGGCGACATCCGGCTTATGGTGTTGTAAAACAGGCGCGTGCCATTCTAAATGGCAATTGTAGCCACAAGGATGTGATGGCCGTGGCGGCCTCCACCAGCCAGAACCGCAAATCCGCTTACTCCAACTGGGGAAAAGAGATTTCCGTCTGTGCCCCAAGCAATAACTGGCATCCGCTTGATCCTATGCAAAAACTGCCAGGTCGCGCTATCTGGACCGCCGATAATGAAAACTTCGGCATCGGCTTCACCGGAAACAGCCGCTATACCGGGCTTTTCGGCGGCACTTCCAGCGCTACGCCACTCGTTGCCGGTATTGCCGGTCTCGTCATTTCTGCAAACCCCGGGCTGACAGCCGACGAAGTCAGAAAGATCATCGAAACCACCACTGACCGCATCGAAGATAAAGAGCCTGATCCCATCTTGAACCAGGCGAAAGGAACCTACACCAACGACAAGCATTCCGAGTGGTTTGGTTATGGAAAAGTAAACGCCGCCAAAGCCGTGCAAAAAGCCTTCGACCTACTCCCAAAAGACAAAAAGAGCAATCCGGCTCCGGTTCCAAAACCCAAAAAAGCAGTGAAGGAAGGCATTGTAATAATGGCTGCTTTGGTCAATCCGAAAGGAAAGGAAAGTGGTAAGGAAAACATTTCATTGCTCAACATCACTGATAAGACGATTGATCTGGATGGCTGGAAAATCATGGTCGGCGATAAAAAACAACAAGTCATCTCGGGCCTGACCATCGCTCCGAACGCCTTTCTAACCATTATCAGTGAAACGTCATTGCCGAATGCAGGAGGAAATATCACCTTGCTCAATTCCAACAATTTTGCAGTACACAAAGTCAATTATTCAAAAAACGATGCGTCAAAAGACGGTTGGACAACTGTCTTCCATTAGTCATTTCAAAGACTTAAATGCAAATTCCTTTAACATGTAACTGATTTTACGTAATTTCAAATCGTTTTTGCTTCCCGTCTAAAAATTGCGGAACCAACGATCAAGCGATTGGTTTCGACATTTCATTTACCTTTTGTAACTAATCAACTAACCTTTTTCTGACCGTAGGTCAATTCCCAAAACTGTGGATTGGCGTTTTACGCTGTTATTAAAAAATTCATTGACCCGAGTAGTCAAGTGGATTTGACGTATGCTATTTTTTCATTTTAATTTCATTAATACCCACAACCATGAAATCAAAATTTACCCCGATTTACATCATTTTCTTTCTTTTGATTGGTGCAATTGCATTTTTAGGAACAACCGTAGATGACAACCCGGAAAATCCGCCAAACGGTTACACCGGCGCTCCGGGCGACCTGGGTCTTTGCACAGCCTGCCACACCCCCGGCAACCCAAATGGTTACAATGGCCAGGTCATCATCGAAGGTTTTCCCGCCACGATAACGCCGAACACCACCTACAACATGACGATCCGTGTCACCAACCCCAACGGACTGGCTTTCAGGGGTGGCTTCCAGGCTGTAGTGCTGAATGCCAGCAACCAAAACGCAGGCGACCTGGCCTCCGGCGGTTCCAACCCGACGACGCAGTTCTTCAACGGCAGGGAATATGTCGAACACAACCCCGCGTTGAATTTCCCCGGAGGCAACGAAGTTACCTGGGACTTTACCTGGACTTCTCCAGCCGGCCCCGGCGGTGAAGTGATCACCATGTACGCCGCGGGAAATATCGCCAGTGGAACCAATGGCAACCAGCACGATCTCATCGTTACGTCAACAGCTACCGGAACCATCGAAAGCGGTAGCCAGGATCTCGAAGTAGAAATCGTTTCTTCTCAAAACGTAAGCTGCAATGGTGGGAACGACGGCTCGGCTACTGCAGAAGCTTCCGGCGGAACACCTCCGTATAGCTACAACTGGTCGAGTGGTTCTAACCAGCCCACGGCCAATAACCTTATCGCCAACACCTATACCGTGACGGTAACGGATGGTATGAATAATACTACTACCGCTATGGTCACCATCACACAACCTCCGCCGCTGGTGGCCTCCATCATCAGCCAAACCAATATCGATTGTATCAATACCATCGGTTCAGCGACGGCTCAAGGCTCCGGCGGTACCTCTCCATATTCTTATAACTGGTCATCCGGAGGAACCAGCCCCACGGAATTTTTCAATAACCCCGGAAATTATTTTGTTTCAGTGACCGACGCCAACCTATGCCTGGAAGTGGCTACGGTCACGATATCTGAGAATACCACGCCTCCCATCGCTACCGCAGGCCCCGATGGAGTGCTGGATTGCGACACCCCGATTCTGGTGCTCAATGGGGCAGGATCATCCACCGGGCCGGAATTTACGTATTTGTGGACGACGTTCGACGGGAATATTATTTCCGGACAAACCACCCTCACACCTACCGTCAACGCGCCGGGAACCTACACCCTGACCGTTACCAACCAGGACAACGGCTGTACAGCATCCGATGAAACCATGGTGACCGAAATTCCAGACATGTCTTTGTTCATCACCGGCAACAACGTAAGCTGTTTTGGTGAAAATGACGGAAGTATCAACCTGACCGTCACTGGCGGACAGGCGCCTTATTCTTATGACTGGAACGACGATTCGCTCGACGGGATGGAAGATCCCTCCGGCCTGTCAGCAGGCAATTATTGCGTCACTGTAACCGATGGTGGCGGCTGTATGGAAACGGCGTGTATCGATATTCTGGAACCCAGCGAAATTCAGTTGTCCGTTTCAACCACAGATGAAAGCTGTCCCGGCGCATGCGACGGCAGCATCAACATGACGGTCAGCGGCGGAACTCCGGGCTATAGTTTTTCATGGACTGGACCAAACGGATATACCGCAAATACCGAAGATATTTCCGGCTTGTGCAGCGGAACTTTTATCGGGATGGTTACCGACAGTGAAAACTGTACCGCCACTATTTCAGTAACGATCAACACTGCTCCGCCGATCGACATTTCAGGAACCGTTACTCCCGCAAGCTGTTTCGACGCTTGCGACGGAATGGTCGAACTCTCCGTCAGTGGCGGAACTGCTCCCTATACTTATGTATGGGACGATCCGGTAAATCAGACCACTTCAACCGCGACTAATCTTTGCGCGGGTGATTATAACGTAACGGTTACGGATAGTAACGATTGTACCAGTACAGCTTCATTTACCGTAACAGAACCTGAAGAATTAATGGCAAGCGCAGAAACCACCGATGCTTCCTGCCATGAGGTTTGCGACGGCACGGTGAGCATCACAGCCAGCGGTGGTACTTCGCCTTATAGCTATGACTGGAGCGGCCCCTACAGCGGTCCCGACCCCGATGATGTCTGTGCCGGAACGCACACCGTTACCATCACCGATGCAAATGATTGTTCCACAACAGTCGATGTAACCATTACGGAGCCTGATGAACTGGTAGCTGCATTGTCTTCAACCAATGAATCGGCTCCTGATGCCAATGACGGTACCGCAACTGCCGATGTCAGCGGCGGCACTTCTCCCTACGAGTATTTGTGGGATGATCCGGCCAATCAGACTACACCAACAGCCGTCGATCTCGCTCCCGGAACTTATTGTGTCACCGTCACCGATGCAAACGATTGCACAACTTCGGGCTGTGTAACGGTCAATGCCGGAAATTGCGATCTTTCCGCAACTGTTGAGACCCAGAATGTACTTTGCAACGGCGAAAACGACGGCCAGGCTGAGGCCATCCCAGAAGGCGGAACGGAACCTTATACCTACAACTGGTCGAGCGGCGGAAACGAAGCCGTCGAAACCGGGTTGAGCGCTGGTTCCCATTCCGTTACCATAACCGATGCGAACGATTGTGAAGTGATCGTCAATTTTACCATCAGCGAACCACCGGCGCTGGAGCTTGAAGTCACCGGAACTGACGAAACCAGCGTTGGCGCTATGGACGGAACCGCCACCGCTAATATTTCAGGAGGTACTCAACCTTATGCCTATTTATGGGATGATCCGTCAAATCAAACTACGCAAACAATTGAAAACCTCCCAGCCGGAACTTACTGCGTCACCATCACCGATGGCAATGATTGTACAATTTCGGGTTGCGTGACTATCATGCCTGCAAGTTGTGATCTCGAAGCTATGCTTTCCATACAACATGTAAGCTGCAACAGCGGGAATGACGGCTCGGCTACAGTTGAGGCCACAGGCGGCACGCCACCTTACACCTACGATTGGTCGAGCGGAGGTGATGAAGCCACCGAAACCAATCTCTCAGTTGGCGCCTACTCGGTTACCATCCTGGATTCCAACGGTTGTTGTATCATCCTGGAATTTGAAATTACGGAACCATCGCCTTTGGTCGTCATTGCCAATGCCAGCCCGGCTACCTGTTTTGGAGAGTGCGATGGTTCGATCGATCTGGATATTTCGGGCGGTACAGGAGGATATGCTTATGAATGGACGAACGGCAACTCATCCCAAGATATTGATGACCTCTGTGCAGGACACTACACAGTAACGGTAACAGACGCCAACGGGTGTACCACAACGATCCAGGCCACTGTTGACGAACCGCCAGCATTGGAATTATCCATGTCCTCAACTGCTGAAACATCTGCTGGCGCCAACGACGGAACGGCAACGGCGGAACCCGTAGGTGGCAATGGAGGCTATACGTATTTGTGGGATGATCCGTTGAATCAAACCACCCAAACGGCAACCGGCCTTGCTCCGGGAACTTACTGTGTGACCGTAACCGATGATAACGAATGTACCGTAACCGGTTGCATCGTTGTCAATCCTTTTGGTTGCAACATGAGCCTGGAAATATCCGATGATAACTTTACCTGTTTTGATACCTGCGAAGGTACCATCGACCTAACCGTTATCGGTGGTGAAGAACCTTTCGATTTCAACTGGAGCAGCGCTTCCATCGGCAATGTGGAAGACCCTGATATGCTTTGTTTTGGAAATTACTCCGTCACTGTCACCGATGCGAATGGCTGTTCTGCGATCATTTCTACTTCCGTCGTAGAACTGCCGGACGATATTGTACTCAGCTTTGAATCTGTTGTTCAATCCTGCCTCGGCGTTTGTGACGGAGCGATTGACTTAACAGTTTCCGGAGGTGCCTCCCCATATACTTACCTTTGGAGTAATGGTGAAACGACGGAAGACATCGAAGAGCTGTGTTTTGATTTGTATGAAGTGACCGTGACCGATGCGAATGGATGTACAAAAGTGGGCATTCCGACATTGGAAGAGCCTACGGGATTAGAAATGTTTGCGTCTGGCATGGATATTAGTTGCATCGGTTTATGCGACGGAGCTATTGACTTGACTATCATTGGAGGTACCCAACCTTATGATTATGATTGGAATGATGACAGCCTGGATGGCATCGAAGACCCAGCGGATCTTTGTGCAGGTAGCTATTTTGTTACCGTAACAGATAATAATGGTTGTTCCGTTATTGCGAATATCAATATTGCCGAACCTACTCCAACGTTCATCGACGTAACTATCACCGATGCTTCCTGTTTTGAAGAATGTGATGGTTCGGTGGACATTACAATTACAGGAGGAACACCGCCATTCGTTATTTCCGGGGAAACCGAGAATCTTTGCGCAGGAATTTACACGGTGACCATTACCGACGCAAATGGTTGTTCAGAGGTTATTTCTTTTGAAGTAAGCGAACCGGATGAATTGGTCATTGCCATTGATGAGATCGGCCATGAGATGAATTCACAAAGCGATGGTTTTGTCCAGGTTTCCGTAACCGGCGGCACGCCCGGCTTTTCCTACAACTGGATACTGGATGGCTCCACCGTTTCCACCGACGAAGACCCGACCGGCCTGGCTGTCGGCAGCTACCGCCTCGAAGTGACCGATGCGAACGGCTGCGTCGCAGTAGTCAATGAGATCATCGTGGATAACATCACGGGCATCGTTGACCACGATCTGAAGAACCTGATCTCGCTTTTTCCGAATCCGACGAACGGTGCATTGTATGTCAGTTTTGATCTCAACGAGCCGGAAAATGTCGATATGGAAGTATTTGACTTTACAGGAAGAATGATCTTAAAACTAAATGAATGGGATGTGTTGCGACAGACGATCCTGGTCGATCTCAGCCGTTTCAGCGAAGGCGTTTACACGATCAAAATAAATGTCGATGGCGCTTTCCTCGCGGAAAGGGTTGTGAAACATGAATGATATTAAGGATTAACTGTTTTTATTTTTTAGAAAGGGTAAAACAAATGAAAGTGTTTTGCCCTTTCTTTTTTCTAAAAAAACGGAATGGGAGCCGAGGCGGCGGAATTTCGCTATTTGTATCTGCCTGCCCGCCGGAATAGCAATTCGTGAATTAGTGGCTTTAAAAAAATGGTATCTCAGTTTAAACATAAAAAGCCACGAATGCACGAATATTAGTTACCAAATAATTTAATTTCAGCTTTTAAATTGTAACCCCGAAAATTCCTTTTTTTGCAAAATAAACCCTGAAACTTCTTTTCCGAAACCGAGTAAAATATTCCGGAAACAGACTTTTTTTATAGCCCCGTTTCATTTACTTTTGCAGCAATTTTCGAACAAATTTAATATGCTTTAAAAAACATGGGAAGAGCATTTGAATACCGCAAAGCCCGCAAATTTGCCCGTTGGTCAAAAATGGCCAAAACTTTCAGCAGGATCGGCAAAGACATCGTGATCGCCATCAAGGAAGGCGGCCCTGACCCCGAAACCAACGCGCGGCTGCGGGCAGTTATGCAGAATGCCAGGGAAGCCAATATGCCCAAGGAAAATGTGGAAAGAGCCATCAAAAGGGCAACGGATAAAGATACCGGCGATTACAAGGAAATACTGTTCGAAGGCTATGGCCCGCACGGCATTGCCATCCTCATCGAAACCGCTACCGATAACAACAACAGGACAGTGGCCAACATTCGTAGCTATTTCAATAAATACAACGGCAATCTGGGCACCTCCGGGTCAGTCGCTTTCCAGTTTGACCACAACTGCCATTTTAAAATTGCAAAAGAAGGCATCGACCTGGAAGAACTGGAACTGGAACTTATCGACTACGGCGCCGAAGAAGTCTTTGAAGAGGAAGATGGCATCCTGATCTACGGCTCTTTTGAGAAATTCGGGGCGATACAGGCAGCGCTCGAAGAAAGGAGTATCGAAATCGTTTCATCTGGTTTTGAAAGGATACCGAACGTTAGCAAAAGTCTTACTGACGATGAACGGGCAGATTTGGAAAGGCTCCTCGAAAAGATCGAAGAAGACGACGATGTTCAGAATGTTTATCATAATATGGAATGAGGAAGATTTCAGATTTCAGATCGAAGCGTAGCGTAGATCCCGACACAGTCGGGACTTTAGATTTCAGACTTTAGACACCCGATACCCGATACCCGATCGAAGCGTAGCGAATCCCGCTTTTTGGAGAAAAAGCGGGACGACGAAGTCGGGACACCCGATACCCGAAACCTGAAACCTGAAACCTGAAACCCGATACCCGATACCCGATACCTGATACCCGATACTATTTTGCGAAAGATTTACACCGTTTGTTTGGAATAAGTCTAAATAAAAAATTACCTTTGGCGCTCTGTTCAACAACACCTAAATCGAATGAGCGTTTGCAAACACCATAATAATGTTGTAGAAAATCCTGTTCGAAAACTCAGGCTACCTTTTCCGCTCCCTGTTATCGAAGCTAAAAACCTAAAGAAAAAGTGCTGCAAGAAATACAAAAAGGGAAAAAGATGCGGACGCTGCCCCAAAGGCTGATGTGCAGCAAGTAAGGCCTTTTCAAAATACAACTGCCAGTATGACCTCCAGACCCCAAAATATTGTTGCAGTTTTAGCCGAATTGGATAAGATCATCGAAACTTCGATAAAAAACGAAGATTACCTCGCCATTTTCGCCTACGTTTATCGCGTCACCACTGCCCGCATCCGGGATGAAATCCTGGCAAAAAACTTTGAAGATAACGAGCGGATGGAAAAGTTCGACGTCATTTTCGCCAACCGCTACCTCGACGCTTACCATCAATTTTACAAAGAAAATGCTGCCTCCGCCTCCTGGCTGGTTTCCTTTCAGGCAAGAAAGAAAAGCTGACCATCCTCCAACACCTCCTGATCGGCATGAGCGCCCATATCAATTTTGACCTGGGAATAGCTGCTGCGGAAGTGGCGAAAGGCCACAACATCCGCGACATGAAAGCCGATTTTATGAAAGTGAACGACATCCTGGCTGACATGACAAACAGCATGCAGGAGAAAATCGGCAGATGCTCCAGGCTACTGATCCTGCTGGACTGGATCGGAGGTCGCAATGATGAAAAAATTGCCAACTTCAACATCAAAAAAGCTCGCCAATTTGCCTGGACAGTCGCCAATGCGCTGGCTTTCGCCGAGGGTCTCGAAAAGGAAAAACTCCTCGAAGAATTCGACCTTAAAATTGCAAAATTCAACAAAGCCATCCTAAAGCCGCCCGGCAAGCTCCTGAATTTCATCCTGAAAATTATCAGTCGTTTTGAAGAAAAAAACACTTTAAAGATTATCGAAAATATGAAGCTGGATTAGCTTTGCACCGAATTTTTTTTTCGCGCCCTGTTTGCAATCCTGTAGGGTAAAAAAAACATCAATGAAACAATGTAATTTTTATCCGGTTTTAGGCAAAACTTTTTTGCGGTTCCGGTAGTTTTTGGGAATGGGCTGCACTGGTGGGCATTGTGAAGAATTGATCGGCAAATCAAAATTGCCGGTTTTGAAGCTCATGCTATGATCGACTGATGAAAACTGAAACAAAGATTTGAAAATTCAAGAGAAATATTACACAACATGCTGGCAATGAAAAACGAATTAAAATTCCTGGCCGGATGGTTCCTTTTCCTGATTAGTGTTTTCAATCTTTACAGAATACTGTTCATAATTTCCAATGCCCGTGATGCCGACGATGCCCCCTGGGCTTTTTATTATGGCATCGGCCTCGACATCAGCATCGCTTCTTACTGCCTTTTATTCCCTTTGTTCGTATTTGCCATCGCTCCCTTTTCCAGTTGGATGAAACGCAACAAAAACCGGGTTCTGTTTGGTTACACCATTGTCGTCTTTACCCTCATATCGCTGATCGAAGTGGCCGGCATTCCCTTGTTCAAGGAATGGGGGACCACGCTCAACTCCAGAGGACTTGGGTACCTCCGCTATACAAATGAAGCGATGGTGAGCATTGGCAATT
The DNA here is from genome assembly GCA_964551455.1 of uncultured Saprospiraceae bacterium. Lineage (GTDB taxonomy): Bacteria > Bacteroidota > Bacteroidia > Chitinophagales > Saprospiraceae > JAHDHW01. The sequence goes on along the minus strand of CAZKDA010000145.1, from coordinate 1,101 downwards.
CGGGCACGCTGATCTATTTCGGACTGTTATTCATCGTCCTCTTTTCAGGAGTCAGGTTTTTAAAACAACTAAACCAGTTGGCTGCTCAACCCCCACTCAACACTTTGCGCCGGTATCCCGTGTTTTTCGCCATTACCGCGTTGCTCGTCGTCGGGCTGCGCGGAGGCGTGCAAGGATTGCCGATCAGTGTGAGTTCCGCCTTCTTTTCAAAAAATCCGCAGAGCAACTTCGCAGCGGTCAACAAGACGTTTTACCTGTTTTATGATCTGACAAAAAAATATGACTACAGCGCTATTAAGGGAAAATATTCCGAGTCCGAGCTTGACGATTTTTATAATGAAACCTTCAAACCGGTTGTTGCAACCGATCATGAAGAAATTATCACATTGGAAAAACCCAACATCGTATTGATATTGCTGGAAGGCTGGCCGGCTAAGATCATCGAGCCGGATTTGGGCTGTACGCCGCATTTTGCAAAACTCCGGGAAGAAGGACTGTATTTCGATCAGGTGTATGCTTCGGGATTCCGGACAGACCAGGGATTGCTCAGCATTCTGAGTGGCGTTCCGGCTTTGCCGGGGCTAAATATCCTGAGCGATGTCAACCTGGTAAAACAATTTCCGTCGGTCGTACAAACTTACAATGAAACTGGCTACCACACTTTATTCTTTTATGGCGGAAGCCTCGATTTTTCCAACCTGAAAAACTATTTCTACCACAACGCAACCCAAACCCTTGTTGGCAAATCCGACTTCCCGGCTAACGAAAGAAGCCTTTCCTGGGGCGTGCCTGACCACCTTGTTTTCAAAAAAGTTGTATCAACATTCAACCAAACGAGGCAGCCTTTTTTCGCAACGATCCTGACCCTGTGCAGCCATCCGCCGTTTGACTTTCCTGGTGAAAAAAAATTCGGCTCAGATACCGTCGAAGACAAGTTTAAAAATACCGTTCATTACCTCGATAAAAGTATCCATGATTTTATGGAGCAAAGCAAAAAAACCGAGTGGTTTGACAACACCCTTTTCCTCTTCGTTGCAGATCACGGGTCGGTTTACCTGGAAGACATAGATTTCGACGATCACGAGAGATTTCATATTCCAT
>CAZKDA010000144.1:9666-12042 GCA_964551455.1 uncultured Saprospiraceae bacterium | reverse complement strand
AGGTTTGAAGGGTTTGTAGATTTATCGACAGACTGTGTAACCTGTCATGTCGATGAACACGAGGCACAGTTTGAAAAAAACGGAATCATCGATTGTGCGCGATGCCATGGATTTGAAAACTGGGGAATCGGTGATTTTAACCACGATAATACGGCTTTTAAGCTGGAAGGAAAACATGCAGAAATAGCTTGCGCAGCATGCCATAAAACGACTGAAGAAAACGGAAGAATATTTACGCAATACAAATTCGAAAGCTTTGAATGTATAGACTGCCACAAATAATATTGTTGTTGGGCTTTGCATTCAGCCTCCAGGCTCAATCTCCCCATGGCGCGGACTTCAAGATGAATTGCTCCGCATGCCATACCTCTGACAGTTGGGAAATACCTGCATCTGCCTGGAACTTTGACGAATCTTCCGATCCGACAATTTCAAAAACCACCGGATGGAAAATGCCTTCGGACACTTCGCGTTTCAACCATTTCAGAACGGATTTCCCGCTTCGTGGAGCGCATGCTGCGGTCGATTGCAGATCTTGTCACGAAACCCTTGTGTTCGCAGATGCTCAGACCGATTGTATTTCCTGCCATACTGATATACACAATATGACAGTAGGCTCGGATTGCGTCCGTTGCCACAGCACTGATAATTGGCTGGTGGACAATATCACAGAATTGCACCAGGATAATGGTTTCCCATTGTTGGGGGTTCACGCATCGATAAGTTGTAGCGATTGTCATATTTCGGCTTCAGCGCTGGAATTCAATCGTATTGGAAATGATTGTGTAAACTGTCATCTCGATGATTTTAATGCCACAACCAATCCGAACCACCGCGAAGCGGGTTTTACACTCGAATGCGCTGATTGCCATACCATCGATGGTTCTGACTGGGAAACTGAGATCGTTGATCATGATTTTTTCCCGCTGACAAAAGGCCACGATATTTCGGATTGTGCAAGTTGTCATATTGACGGGAATTATTCCAATACACCGAATGATTGCGTCGCCTGCCATCTTAATGATTATGATAACACCGTCGATCCTGACCACCAGGTTCTGGATTTCTCAACCAGTTGTGCGGAATGCCATACCACTGATCCCGGCTGGACACCGGCAAATTATATGGATCATGATGCTTATTATTTCCCCATTTACAGCGGAGCACATGACGGGGAATGGAGCGAGTGTATTGATTGCCACACCAATCCGTCGAATTATGCAGAATTCACTTGTATAACCTGCCACGCCAATCCGGAAACCGATAATGAGCATATTGGTATAAATGGTTATGCTTACAATAGTCCCGCATGTCTGGCTTGTCATCCGACGGGCAGTGCAGATGATAATTTTGACCATAACCAGACGGGCTTTCCGCTGACAGGCGCTCATATCACAACGGATTGTATCGCTTGTCACGCCAGTGGTTTTCCGGGTACGCCTACGGAATGTGCAGCCTGCCATTTACCCGATTTCAACTTGTCAACTAATCCAAACCATATTGCTTTAGGAATCCCGACTGATTGTGAAAATTGCCATACAACAGAACCTGGTTGGTCACCTGCTACCTTTGATATTCATAACAATTATTATCTCTTGGATGGCGCTCATGCTGCTATTGCAAATGATTGTATGCTCTGTCATAATGGAGATTACAACAACACGCCGAACACCTGTGACGGCTGCCACATCCCGGATTATAACCAAACCACAAACCCGAACCACGTGGCACTGGCGCTGCCGACGGATTGTGCGAGTTGCCACACGACGAACCCGGACTGGATGCCGGCGACTTTCGATATCCACGATAATTATTACCCCTTGAACGGAGCGCATGCGGCGATAGCGAATGATTGTGTGCTTTGCCACAACGGGGATTACAACAACACGCCGAATACCTGCTTCGGTTGCCACGAAAGTGATTACAACCAGACGAACAACCCGAACCACGTGGAAGCGCAATTGCCAACGGAGTGTCTGGACTGCCACACGGAAACCGCCTGGATCCCGTCGAGCTTCGACCACGATGCCATCTGGCCGCTGAACGGCGCGCACCAGGACATCGCCAACGACTGCATGGCCTGCCACAGCAACGGCTATCCGAATACGCCGAATACCTGCTTTGGTTGCCACGAAAGTGATTACAACCAGACGACAAACCCGAACCACCTGGAAGCGCAGCTACCCACGGAGTGTCTGGACTGCCACACGGAAACCGCCTGGATCCCGTCGAGCTTCGACCACGATGCCATCTGGCCATTGACGGGCGGGCATCAGCTTATCGCGAACGATTGTATTGCCTGCCATAGCAACGGTTATCCGAACACGCCGAACACCTGTGACGGCTGCCACATCCCGGATTATAACCAAACCACAA
>CAZKDA010000144.1:0-9566 GCA_964551455.1 uncultured Saprospiraceae bacterium | reverse complement strand
CGATAGCGAATGATTGTGTGCTTTGCCACAACGGGGATTACAACAACACGCCGAACACCTGCTTCGGCTGCCACGAAGATGATTACAACCAGACCAATAACCCGAACCACTTAAGTGCAGGATTCCCAACGACCTGCCTGGATTGCCATTCGGAAAATGCCTGGGAGCCGGCAAACTTCGATCACGATAACCAGTATTTTCCGATTTACGATGGAAAGCATGAGGACGAATGGGATCAGTGTATCGATTGCCACATCAATCCAAATAACTACGCAGTATTCAGTTGTATCGATTGCCACGAACACGATGACCAGCAAGAAGTGGATGAAGATCATGATGAAGTTTCGGGATACCAGTATTCAAGCCCAGCATGTTATGCCTGCCATCCGACAGGGGAGGATTAATTGATGATCGCGAATATTTGAATACAAGAAAAAAAAAGCACGGTGAGGTTAATATTTTACATAGTCATTTTGATGGTGTCAGCTTATCCACTGAAGGGACAGGTTAATGTTGAGTTGGAAACAGGAACCGTAACCTACGTTTCATCACGAAATGTTTATGTAAAATTTCATTCCACCGAAAAACTCAACATCGGCGATACCTTGTATATCCAACAAGGCGATACCTTAGTTCCGGCGTTGGTCGTGCAAAACAAGTCCTCGACTTCGACGGTCAGCACACCACTCATCGATGAAAAAATAGAAGCAAATGACGAAGTGGTTGCAAAATTTTTGGTGGTGAAAGAGGTCAAAAAAGCCAAAAACGAAAGGATTGTTGAACGATTCCCTGAGAAAGTAGAAGCTGAAAATCCGGAAGCAGAATCCCCTACAGATGAACCAGAAGTTAAAGCTGAAAAAATTGACCCTAATTACAAACAAAATATCAGCGGAAGGCTTTCCGCGGCGTCATACAGCAATATTTCGTCATTTCAAAGTTCCCACCGGTTGCAGTATTCCTTTTCATTCCGGGGGAAAAACCTGAATAACTCAAAATGGTCTGTTGAAAATTTCATCGTATTCCGGCATCGGGTAGGGGAGTGGGAGCAGGTCAGGGAAAATATCGGAAACGCGTTGAAGGTATATTCGCTTTCAGTAAAATATGATTTCGATCCCGTCACAAGCCTCACTATCGGGAGGAAGATCAACCCCAAGGTGTCGAGCATGGGCGCCATCGACGGATTGCAGTTTGAAAAGGGAATCGGTCAATTTGCCTTCGGAGCCATTTTGGGTTCCAGGCCGGATTTTTCGGATTATGGTTTGAATCCCAACCTGTTGCAAATGGGCGCTTATGTGGGTTTTGTTTCCAACAGCCCGGAAAAATACCAGCAAAGTACCTTCGGGTTTATGGAACAACGGAATAGAGGCCGTACGGACAGAAGGTTCGTTTATTTCCAGCATTCCGGCGATCTGCTCAAAAACCTGAACTTGTTTTCGTCGTTCGAATTTGACCTTTACGAAAAGCTGAACGGCGAGCAAAACAATACGTTGCGGCTGACCAATCTTTATATTTCCCTGCGGTACAGGATGTCGAAAAAGTTGCGGCTTTCCATGTCTTACGACAACAGGAGAAATATCGTTTATTACGAATCCTACAAAAATTTCATCGACCAGTTGCTCGAAAATGTCAGCCGACAGGGAATGCGGCTGGATGTGAATTACCGCATTTCCAAAACCATCACATGGGGCATAAATTCCAGCATGAGGTTTCAAAGCGATCAGAAAAATGCTTTTCACAATATCAACACTTACTTCAGCATCACCAGGATCCCTGTTGTAAAAATGAGCGCAAATATCCGGGCTACATTCCTACAGAGCAACTACATGAAAAGCAGGATCTTCGCTGTACGGGTATCCAGGGATATTATTAAAGGAAGGCTTTCCGGGGAGGCTTATTTCAGCACAGTGGAATATCAATATAAAACTTATGAATACAGCAAAAGCCAACAAATAGCAGGGATGAATCTGAATCTGCGGCTTTTAAAAAACACAGCTTTACATCTTTATTATGAAGGAAGTTTTTCTAATAAAAAACAAGAAATTTACAGGTACAATGCAAAAATTATCCAGCGATTTTAAAAAACAAAAGTTGAACACAAAAAGAATTTTAAATATGCAAAAATCAATTTTTATATTTCTCATTGCGGTGGTGGTTGCTTTGTCGGCTTGCGACTCCGGGCCGAAAGTAATTGAAAGTACAGTTGAAAACGACCCATCGGCAATCCCCGCTTTTGAAAATAATCCATCTGTCAATACACCGGCTGACGCCGGACGCACGGTTTCTGTCGATGAAGTGTTACACACCGACAAATACACTTATCTCCGGGTTGGGGATGATGAAAACCAATACTGGATCGCAACCCAGCGGACAGAAGCGGAAGTTGGCGACAAATACTTTTACAAGGGAGGGCTGCTGAAACAAAATTTTTACAGCCAGGAATTCGACCGCGTTTTTGAAACGGTTTACCTCGTGTCTGATATCCGGAAAATACCTTCCGGCGCTCCCGATGCCGCTGCAAAGCCTTTGCAAAAACAAGGCACGGAAGACATTGACCTGGATGTGGGCAATATCAAACCCGCCGAGGGTTCGGTATCCATCGCCGATTTGTTTGCCAACAAAGAAAAATACAACGGCAAAACGATCAAGGTGACCGGAAAGGTTGTAAAGGTGAATCCGATGATCATGCAACGCAATTGGTTGCACATTAAAGACAACTCAACCGAGGAACTCGATCTCACGATTACTACCGTTGAAAATATTTCTCCGGGAACAGTTGTAACCCTCCAGGGGACGATTGCTTTGGACAGGGACTTCGGCGCCGGATATCGCTACGACGTCATTATGGAATCCGCGGTTTTGAGTAATTGAGCTTCCGTTTTATTTATTTTTTATTTTAAGAAAACACATCATGCAATTATTAAAAAAAATATCGGGAAAACTATTTTCTACATCTGCCGCAGGGTTGTACATGATCCTTTTTGCAATTGCAATCGCGGTAGCTACATTCATCGAAAACGATTTTGGTACCAGTTCCGCCCAAAAAGTGATCTTCAAATCGAGGTGGTTTGAACTGTTGCTGCTCCTGTTTGGCATTACGCTTTTGGTCAATATCTTTCGCTACAAGATGATCCGGCAAAAGAAATGGGCGACCCTGACATTTCACTTTTCCATCATCATCATACTCGCCGGGGCTGCCGTGACGCGGTACTTCGGAAGCGAAGGCATGATGCACATCCGGGAGAACAGCACCGCCAATACATTTTTATCGGCAGATACTTATCTCACGTTTGAAGCCGTGCAGGGTAGTAAAAAATTTTCCTTCAACGAGCCGGTTCTTTTTGCAACGATGGGCAACAATCATTTCGAGGAATCCTACTTGCTCGGTGGCAGCGAAATAGCTGTTGAAGTGTTGGATTTCATCCCCAACCCGGCAGAAACGATGGTGGCAGATGAAAACGGCGTTCCGGTGCTGAAAGTAGTGATCGCCGGAGCTAACGGCAGGGAGGAATATTATGTAAAACAGGGTTCCAAATCTAAGATCCGCGGCACCATTTTCAATTTTGGGAACAGCGAAGACCCTGCGGCTTTTAATATAAAATTTGAAAACGGAGGACTGTTTTTCAAAGCGCCTGCGCCGTTCAGTCAAATGATAATGGCAACCCAGCAAAGGGATACGCTAGCTCCCGGAGTTTATCACCCTTTGATGTTGCGAAGTATGTATTCGAGCGGTACACAAGGTTTTGTATTCGGTGATTTTTCTGCGAAAGCGAGGGTGGAATTGAATTCTTCTTCCCAAAAAATGGCGAGCAACAGCATGGCCGGGTTGAAGTTGAGGGTTAGCAGCGGTGGTGAATCGGTTGAAAAACTCGTTTTCGGCGCTCCGGGTGTGGAAGGCAGGCCGGTTGTTTTTAATTTGCCGAATACCAGCCTGGCGATCTCTTATGGTGCGAAGCGGGTTTCACTACCTTTCGGGTTGCACCTGCGGGATTTTATTATGGAAAAATATCCCGGCACCGACAATGCCTCGTCTTATGCCAGCGAAGTAACCCTCATCGATCCAGCCAATAAACTCAATCGCGATCAGCGGATTTATATGAATAATATTTTGGACTACGGCGGATACCGTTTTTTTCAGTCATCCTTTGATCCCGACGAATTGGGCACTTACCTCAGCGTCAATCACGATTTTTGGGGAACCTGGATTTCTTATATCGGTTACTTTTTGCTCACCCTGGGCATGGTGCTGACTATGTTCAGTAAAAAAAGCCGTTTCAGGATGCTGGCCAAAAGTTTACAAAATATGCGGCAAGCCGAAAAAGCAATGGCGACGGTACTTGTTGGAATGTTCATTCTTTTTTCACAACCTGCCGAAAGCAAGGCCCCTGTTGTTCAGGATATAAAAACCGTGAATATCGCTCACGCCGCTGAATTCGGGCGCCTGGTCATCCAGGATCACAGAGGACGCATGAAACCCATGAACACATACACCAATGAAGTTTTGCGGAAAATTGCGCGAAAAGAAAGCCTTTACGGCCTGACCGCCGAACAGATCGTGTTGGGTATGGCAGCTTATCCAAAAGACTGGTACCACGTGCCTTTGATCAAAACCGGGAAGCATGAAAAGACCCAAAAGCTGATCCCCGTGGAGGGTAAACTGGCGGCTTACAGCGATTTCTTTGAAACAGACGGAAGTTACAAATTGAGGGAGTATGTCCGGGCAGCTTACAATACGCCGGCAAAAGACCGCGGCGTTTTTGAAAAAGAAATGCTGAAGCTGGATGAAAGAATAAATATCTGTAGCATGATATTTTCCGGGAGTTTTTTGAAAGCATTTCCAATTCCCGGAGATGCAAACCACACCTGGCAAAGCCCCGTAGATGCTACTCATCAGCATAGCGGGCAGAATTATGCCCGAGCGTTCTACCGCGATTATGTAACCGCGCTCCAGTCCGGGATTTACGAAAACAACTGGTCTTTAGCCAACAGGATGCTAAACGATTTACATAGCTACCAGCGGCAAAACGGCGGTGAGATATTCCCTTCCGAAACCACTTTGAAGGCGGAGATTTTGCTCAACAAACTGAATGTTTTCAGCCGACTTGCAAAAATTTACGGATTGCTGGGTTTGTTCTTTTTAGGCTTGCTCTTCACTTCGGTTTTCAAACCCAAAGTCAACCTTTCCGTTTCCAACAAAATCGCGCTGGGTCTTTTTGTCGGGGCATTTTTACTGCACACCTTCGGACTGGGATTAAGGTGGTATGTTTCAGGCAGAGCGCCCTGGAGCAATGGTTATGAATCGATGATCTACATTGCCTTTACTACGGTCTTGGCGGGATTGATCTTTGGCAGAAAATCAGCGGGCAGCCTTGCCGCAACCTGCGTTCTCGCCGCAACGATCCTGATGGTGGCCGGATTGAGCTGGCTGGATCCCGAGATCACCCCGCTGGTTCCGGTCTTGAAGTCTTACTGGCTCACCATCCACGTTTCGCTGGAAGCCGGAAGCTATGGGTTTTTAATGCTGGGAGCGATCATCGGTGTACTCAACCTCGTTTTTATGATCTTCAGAAACCAGAATAATGCTGTCAATGTAAACCGCATCATCAGCGAAATGACCCAGATCAGCGAAATGACCTTGATCGGAGGACTGGTAATGATCAGCACCGGAACTTATCTCGGAGGTATCTGGGCTAACGAATCCTGGGGAAGGTATTGGGGCTGGGATGCAAAAGAAACCTGGGCTTTGGTGACCATTCTGGTCTATTCCTTTATCCTGCACATGCGGTTTTTTCCAGGATTCAGAGGGCCTTATGCTTTCAATGTGGCTTCATTGTTTGGTTGGGCATCGGTGATTATGACTTACTTTGGCGTCAATTATTATCTGTCAGGTTTACATTCTTATGCAGCGGGTGATCCTGTTCCCATACCGCCATTTGTATATTATGCGGTGGCTATTCTGACCCTCATCAGTTTGTTGGCATTTTGGAGGAAAAAGCAGTTTGAAAAATTGAAAACAGTTGATTAGCTTTGGCGTTGTCATTTTTTGAAACATAAAAACCACCGAGATGAAATTTCAATTCCTTTTACCTTTTGCCTTGCTCTTATTCATGGCTTGCGAAGCTACATCCCAAAAATCTGTTGAAAAGGCGGAGGCCAATCCCAAATCTTCATACGCCAACGTCGATGTCGATCAGTTTAAAAAATTGATGCAAACCCCTGACGTGGTGATCCTGGATGTACGCACTCCCGAAGAAACACAGGAAGGAATTATCGAAGGGGCTGTGGAGATCGATTTTCAAGATCCCGCTTTTAATCAAAAAATCAAAGAACTCGATAAAGATAAGACCTACCTTGTCTATTGTGCTGCCGGAGTCAGAAGTGAAGGCTCCTGCAAAAAAATGGCAAAACTTGGTTTTAAAAATCTGTACAACCTGGAAGGTGGCTATGATGAGTGGTTGGAGGCAAAGTGATGGGGGCGTTAATTAGTGGTTAGATATTAGTGGTTAGTGAAACTAGCAACTAGCAACTAGCAACTAGAAATCCCGACCAGCCCCGACAGGTCGGGGCCAGTCGGGAAAACTAGCAACTTTCCAACTTTCCAAATCCGCAACTCCACAACTTCCCAACTCAACAACTCCACAACTTCCACATTTCAAATAATGGATCAAAATATTCTCAACTTAATACGCCAGTATTTTCCTCAGATCGCAGAACCCCAGCTTCAGCGGGAGATCGCTGCTACCGGGAAATTGTATTCCTTCCGGGGCGGAGAAGTCATCATGGATTACGGAAGCTATGTGCGTATAGTGCCAATGGTGATCGAAGGCAGCATCAAAGTAACCCGTGAAAGTGAAGAAGGAAACGAAATTTTTTTATACTACCTCAACCCCGGAGAAACCTGCGCCATGTCTTTCACCTGTTGTATGATGAACAAAAAAAGCGACATCCGCACTACCGCGGAAGAAGATGTAACCCTTATCGGCATCCCGATCAAGCATGTCGATGAATGGATGAGCAAATACCAAAGCTGGAAAAATTTTGTGATGCGCGCTTATGACGACCGGATGAAAGAGTTGATGCAAACCATCGATAACATCGCTTTTAAAAAAATGGACGAAAGGTTGTTGAAATACCTCTACGACAAATCCCAGACGATCCAGTCCAAAATAATCCAAACCACTCACCAGGAGATCGCCTTTGACCTCAACGCTTCCCGCGAAGCCGTTTCCCGTTTGTTGAAGCAGCTTGAAAAACAACACCGGGTTCGCCTCGGCCGCAATCAAATTGAGCTTTTGTGACAAAAGTCACGTTTTATTTTAAAGAGGCTTGATAACTTGCGGTCAGTTAATGATTGATCGAAAAAAGTTGTCAACCAAATATGCAGACATCATCGCAAAAGGTTGAGTGCTGATATAAACCGTGGCTGTGATTTTATGTCATAACAACAAGTCTAAAATCTGACGTCTGTAGTCTGACCTCTGATATCTAATTTCTGGCACAAATGAATTTAAAAACATACCTCCCCATTTTGGAATGGCTACCCGGCTATAAAAAGGAGTTTCTGAAAGGCGACTTGTCTGCCGGCCTGACCGTTGGGGTGATGTTGATTCCGCAGGGCATGGCTTATTCGATGCTGGCGGGCTTGCCGCCGATCTACGGCTTGTATGCTTCAATTGTTCCTTTGATCCTGTACGCGATATTTGGTACTTCGCGGCAGTTGGCAGTAGGGCCTGTGGCCATGATCTCGCTGCTGGTAGCTGCCGGGGTAGGAACCATCGCCGCGCAAGGCACCGAAAAATACCTGGCTTTGGCGATCCTGCTGGCCATGATGGTGGGGGTAATCCAGCTCTTGATGGGCCTTTTCAGGCTTGGGTTTTTGGTCAATTTTCTTTCCCATCCGGTCATTGCGGGCTTTACTTCTGCGGCTGCCCTGATCATCGGCTTCAGCCAGTTAAAGCATCTCTTGGGGATCAATATAGAAAACAGCCATCACATCCATGCCATCATCTCCGATGCTTTTGCTAATATCGGGGCGGTGAACCCGGCTACTTTGTTGATAGGTCTGACTGCTATAGTTTTAATACTTTTTGTAAAAAAGATAAAATTTTTCCTGCCCGGCCCGCTGCTGGCCGTTGTTTTTGGAATACTGGCGGTTTGGGGATTGGATCTCGCGCAGGCCGGAGTCGGGATCGTCGGCGAGGTGCCCAAAGGCTTGCCCGCGTTCGCCTTCCCGCATTTCGATATGGAAAGTATTAAAACCCTGTTTCCAATCGCATTGACCATTTCTTTCATTGGATTTATGGAAAGCATTGCGGTGGCAAAAGCCATACAAAAGCAACACAACGATTACAAAGTCGAACCCAACCAGGAACTTATCGGGCTTGGAATGGCCAATATCGGAGCTTCTTTTTTTCAGGCATTTCCCGTCACAGGTGGTTTTTCCAGAACTGCCGTGAACAACCAAAATGGCGCTAAAACCGGAATGGCTTCTATCATCAGTGCGCTCCTGATCGTACTGACCCTGCTGCTCCTCACACCGCTATTTTATTACCTGCCAAATGCCATATTGGCTTCCGTAATTATGGTGGCGGTATTCGGTTTGATAGATATAAAAGAAGCCCGACATCTCTGGAAAGCTGACCGAGCGGACTTTTGGATGATGGCAGCCACCTTTGCCGGAACCCTGATTTTGGGGATCGAAGCCGGAATTTTGATCGGCGTGGCGCTTTCATTGGGCATCATCATTTACCGCACGACCAGACCACACGTAGCTATTCTGGGAAAGATACCCGGAAAACCGGATTACCGGAATGTCAAACGATTTGCCAATCTTGAACAAAATGACGCCCATTTAATTGTCCGCTTCGATGATCGTTTGTATTTTGCCAATGTTGACTTTTTTAAAGAAACCATTGAAAATGAAATTCAGAAGCGGGGAGGGGCACTCCGGCTTGTTGTACTCGACGCAGATGGGATCATGCACATCGATAGCAGTGGTGTAAATGGTTTGAAAGACCTGATCGGGTTTTGTGAAAAATCAGATATCCGGTTTTATATTTCAGGGTTAAAAGGGCCGGTTCGGGATATACTGTATCGGTCAGGTTTGTTGCAACAAATAGGAGAAGACAAGGTTTTCTTTAGAAATCAGCATGCAATTGATTATTTTTATCAAAAAGAAAATCCCGATTATAAAAAATACGCCCTGCAAACCGATGAAACGAAATAACGGATCATTAAAATCAAATTTATGAAAATCAGAATTTTGGACAATTCCGTACGCCTTCGCCTCACACAATCGGAAGTGAAAGATTTTACTGAAAAAGGTATCGTCGAAACAAAGACTGTTTTTGGCCATTCACCTAATTCAGTTTTAACCTACGCATTAGTCAGCGCGGATTGCAACGAATTGAAGGCAGAGTTTAAAAATAACCGGATCGAGATCAGCGTCCCTGAAAAACTGGCTACCGTTTGGACAACTACCGAACTGGTAGGGTTGGATAATAATCCCGGTGCAAATGGCGATTCAGGGCTGAAGATTCTGATCGAAAAAGATTTTGCCTGTCTGAAAG
>CAZKDA010000143.1:0-12074 GCA_964551455.1 uncultured Saprospiraceae bacterium | reverse complement strand
GGCTTTTTTCTTTTGGCAAATTTTCAAAACGCTTACTCCAAAACATTTCTATACAACTTCATCATCCCGGCAGCAAGCCGGCTGCTTTGAAATCGCTGTACATAAGCACATCCATCTTCGGCCAGGGTTTTGGCATAAGTCTCATCTGAAAGGATTTTTTCTATGCCGGTCCTGATGAGTTCGGGATCTGGGTGTTCGATATAATGAGCGCCGGGGCCTGCGGCTTCCGGGAGCGAAGAGAGTAAGGTAGTGATCACAGGCGTCTTTGAAAACAAAGCTTCGATGAGCGGTATGCCGAAACCTTCATAGATCGAAGGGTAGATCAGCATTTTGGCATGGCGATAAATAGCCGGGAAGTCTGAGAAAGGGATGTTTTTCGTAAAAATGACAAGGGGTTTCAGGTTGCTTTTAGCAATGTATTTCAACACTTTTCTTTTGTAAGCCTTGCCGTCACCAAGTACCACCAGCGGCAACTGCATGTCCTTCGGCAAACGATGGATGGCCTGGATAATTGGCAGCAGTTTTTTGCGCTCGATGATGGAACCGACATAGAGCAGGTAATCTTCAGGAAGGCGGTGCTTACGGCAGGTTTCGATGGGGCTTTCCGCAAAGTTCTGGTTTTTGAAAACCGCATCACAGGTCTGGTAGATCACCTGTATTTTTTCAGGATCAATGTCGTAAAATCGAACGATGTCATTTTTCGTGCTTTCGCTGATGGCAATGATCCTGTCAGCATTTTCACAACTGTACCGGAACTTCCAGTCATACACTTTTCTGTCAAAAAGCGGGAACTGCGCAGGGTAGTGTTTGAATATCAGGTCGTGAATAGTCACGACGCTTTTGATGTTCGTTTTTTGTAAGCCGAAAGGGATCTCGTGGCTGAGGCCATGAAACAGTTGTACGCCGCAATCCTTTAGATCTTTTTTGATGCCGAAGCTGCGCCAGAAGGCCTTGATCCCACGCGATTTTCTGATCGAAAATTTCGCGGGATCGAAAAAGGGTTTGGTACGTGGGTTGTTTTTGATTTTCGGAGAAAACAGCAAGTATTCGTTCTCAGGAAATTGCTCTGACAAATCCATGAGCAGCGTCCTGGCATAGTTTCCCAAGCCTGTAAAATTGTTGAACAACCGTTTGGCATCGTAGCCGATCCTGAGCATATTGCTTGTTTTGCGATTGGGTTACAGTTATTATAAGGTTTACTGAACTTTCAAAGTTTAGGAATCCTGATTATCAATTCACCAAAATAAAAAAAGCCATTCCAAGAACGGCTTTTCTTTTGATTATTATTTCGACAAAATTTGCGTCACGCTTCCTGGAACTCTGCCTGGTAGGCTGTAATGAGCTGCTGTTGAAAATCAATGTAATTCATCAAATTGCCTTTGCAGAAAAATTTGTATTCCGAATATGATCGAGTGAGATGTCAATATATTTTGGATTAGAGTACAAACTTTTTTTTCTGTTGCTCCAGGTATCTAATTTTTGAATAATTTCGTGTCTATCAAAAGTATTATTGTTGGTGATTATATAGTCAATACTTGATAGTAATTCGAGAGCGAAATCAGAATAAAACCCGTCCAAAAATTCAATGGTCTTTTGTGCGATTTCGAGCAATTCTCTTTTCTGATGGATGTAATTTTCCACATCATCGTAACCGTCAGCAACTAAAGTCAAGGGATCAAATGGTTTCTTGTTCATATCGCTATAACCCATGATATAACTTCCGTTCAGTATGTTCAAAAGAAATCGAACTTTGCCGGAATAAGGGCCATAAAAATTAGGCTCAAATTCTAATTTGAAATACTTTTTAGCGCCGAACCGCTGAAGAAAATAGCAAACCTTTTCGCTTGAAAACTCGGACACATACTCTCCATTTCTGACCAGATCATACAGCACATAAAGTAACAATGCCCTGGCATCAGTAAGTTTTGCCCTTTCGCTTTTGAGCTTTTCAATTATTTGGATGGTTGGCTCATAAACGAAAATATCGATATCAAGATGCTTTAATTTTTGCTCTATTATCTTTTTTACCTTTTCCCACTCAAGCCCTCCATTTCCTGCACCAAGAGGGGGAATTGCTATGCTTGTAATTTGATTGGATTCAAGGATACGGATCAGATCATCCAATCCTTTTTCGATGTAGATGTATTCAGAAGGTTTTCTCCAACTTTTTTTTGTTGGAAAGTTAATGATGATTTTTTCTCCTGTGCTAAGTGTACTTTCTTTGGTAACGAATAACTTTCCAATCTCGATTTCATTTTTTCGGCAGGCATCTGCGTAAGCTTTGAAATTATTTGGGAATGCTTTTTTAAATTGTAAAGCGATCCCTTTACCCATGACGCCAACTGTGTTAACAGTGTTGACCAATGCCTGTGCATAGCTTTCCAAAATATTTCCCTTGATATATTTTATCATAATTCTCTGGCTTTAAAAATAGGCGTTTGGAATTATTTTAATCTGACTTTCATCGACACCCATGTTCGTCAGGTTTTGTTTTGCTGATTCATTGAAACAACCAAAACCAAAGATCATATCAGGAGGAATGTCTTTGGCAACCAAAAACTCCGCTTGCTTTTTTCGCTTGATGTTTAGGTTATCCTGGCCTCCCCAATATGAAGATTTAATGGAACCCCAATCAATAATTTCGGGCAGTTGCTGAAGTCTGGTGTGGTCATAAAATGAAGTTAACCGGTCAGTTGCATGCCCATCAGAAAAATAATATTCTCCTCCTGCTTCAATTACTTTTTTTAACGAACAAACGAGATAAATTATATCCTGTGCAGGAGTTGCTTTGGCTACAAAGTTTCCACCATTTTGCATAACATAGAGCATGGGCATTTTTATCCCAAAATAGAACGGAATATAATCCCCCAGAGTAATTTCAGACGCAGCAGGTGTCGGAATTTGTCCATTATCAACAATGATTTTTTTTGACTCTCTTGTATTGATTAAACTCAGATCACCTATGGTTATAAATTCCGAATTTGCATTGGAAGAAGTTTTATGAGTTATACCAAATTGTAGAATATGCGGGATATTCTTTTTGTGAGTCATCCGGTATATTTTAATATCCTCCAAATTCATCATTGAACTTTTGAATAGCTTCAAATTACCTTTAGTCAAAAATAAAAAAAGCCATTCCACGAACGGCTTTTCTTTTGATTATTATTTCGACAAAATTTGCGTCACGCTTCCTGGAACTCCGCCTGGTAGGCTGTAATGAGCTGCTGTTGCAGATCGTGCGGCACGGGGCTGAACTCTGCAAATTTTTGTGAAAATTTTGCTTTTCCCTGTGTTAGCGACCGAAGCGTTGAAGAGTATTTGTACAATTCGGCTTGTGGTACTCTGGTGCGGATTTGCTGGTAATGCCCAACGGTTCCCATACCCTGGATGATCGCGCGGCGGGTCTGGAGGTCGCCCATCACATCACCCATCACCTCGTCGGAGCAAAGGATCTCGAGATCATAAATAGGCTCAAGGAGTTGTGGCGCTGCGTTTTTGAAAGCATTTTTGAAAACATTGGTTGAAGCCAGCATGAAGGCCATATCGTTGGAATCGACGGGGTGCATTTTACCGTCGTAAATACAGACCCTGATGTCGCGGCAATACGAGCCGGTCAGCGGGCCTTCTTCCATTTTCTGCATCACGCCTTTTTTGATGGCATTGGAATATTTGGCATCGATAGAACCGCCAACAATACACCAATAGAACGCGAGCTTTCCGCCCCAGGGCAATTCTTCTTCTTCGGCATTTCTTACGGTGAGGCCGGCAGGAGCAGGCATTCCTTCGTAGTAAGGTTCGATACGCATGTGTACTTCGGCAAACTGGCCGGCGCCGCCGCTTTGTTTTTTGTGGCGATACGAATCATTGGCTTCTTTGGTGATGGTCTCGCGGTAAGCGATTTTCGGCTTTTCAAAATCCATGGATACGCCGTGTACCTTTTCGATGCGGTATTTCACGATGTCGAGGTGCAATTGCCCCTGGCCATGCAGCAAAGTTTGCTTCAAAGCTTTGGACTGTTCGACGATCAGCGTGGGGTCTTCCTCCTGGATCTGGTGAAGCGCCTTGATGAGCTTTTCCATGTCGTTTTTGCTGGGCGGAACGACGGCAGTGCGTATCCTCGGGTCCGGGAAATGTATCGGATCGATCACGGTGTTGTCGCCTTTTGGAGCCAGGGTATTGTTCGAGTGGGTATGTTTGAGCTTAACAGTCACACCGATATCGCCGGCCCGCAGTTCATCGACGGGTTCGCGGTTTTTGCCGTTTGCCACAAAAAGCTGGCTGATCCGTTCGGTTGAGCGGTTGTTGTTATTCACCAGTTCATCTCCGGATTTTACAACCCCGGAATACACCTTAAAATAGGAAACCAAACCTACACGAGGTTCAGACAAAGTTTTGTAAATAAACATGACGGGGTTGCCGTTGACATCGCATTTCAGCGAGCCGCCGTCTTCCAGTTCTGCATCGGGGCGGTCTGCCGGCGAAGGCGCGATGTCGTTGACAAAACCCATGATCCGGCCACTGCCCATATTTTTTTCGGCAGAGACACAAAACACAGGGTAAATTTGCTGCTTGGCCATTGCAATGCTCAGGCCCTCAGCCAGTTCATCTTCGGTGAGCGAGCCTTCGTCAAAGAACTTTTCCATCAGCGATTCATCGTTTTCAGCGGCAGCTTCCACCAGTGCGTTGTGCATTTCCTGCGCCCGCTCAATCTCTGAATCAGGGATTTCCTGCTTCACAGGTTTTCCACCTTCCTCAGAAAACACATACATGGTCATCCGGAGGGCATCCACGATGGTATTGAAGTTCGAACCTTGATTTACGGGATATTGGATGGGAATGACTTTGTGACCAAAACGGGCTTTCGCCTGCTCCAGCGTCAGGTCATAATCGGCCTTATCGTTGTCGAGGTGGTTGACGACAAAGATGGTGGGTGTGTTGTATTTTTCGATATACTCCCAAATCAGTTCGGTTCCTACTTCCACGCCATTACGAGCATTGAGCAGCATCAGGGCAGTATCGGCCACTTTAAGCGAAGAAACCAGTTCGCCGACAAAATCGTCAAAACCGGGGGTATCGATGAGGTTAATTTTGCGGTCTCTCCAATTTGCATGCATCAGGGTACTGAAAATCGAATTGCCTCTTTCCTGTTCAATTGAAGTATAATCAGAAATGGTTGATTTGTCATTGATGGTACCTCTCCTGTTCGTTGCTTTGGCTTCGTACAGCATCGCTTCCGCCAATGTGGTTTTCCCGGAACCGGAATGCCCTAGTAGTGCAACGTTTCTGATGTTTTTCGTGTCGTAGGTCATATACAGTGCATGTTTATTTTTGGTTTGAAAATATTGTTTACGCTTCCTTTTGTAAGGAAATAAAGGGCTATGAATTTAGAAAATTAAAACCAAACGGACAAAGTTTTCAGCAGCCTAAAATAAATATTTAATTTTTTAACCTTCAAACCGGGTCGTTTTGTGTAAATAAACCAGAATACAAGTTGTTTACTTTGTAAGTTTCATTCACCATTATTCTACCTTTAGGTTGTCTTTACACAGGCTTTCAGCCTGGTCAGGATTGCGGATCGGCAGGTTACACTTTGGCCAGGCTGTTACACCAGCGGCAAAGTGTCAAAGTTTTTTCCCAGTTTCAAAGATTCGGCAATTTGGCGGGCTGTTTCGGTCAGGGTCGTTTCAAGGGGGATGAAACGGTGGTCGAAGGTTTCAATGGCTTTTTTATTACTATAAAAAAAAGAATGCGAAACCAGGCTGGCCGTTTCTCTGGTGATCAAATGACGTCTTCCGGTAAACTTCGAGCGCAGCCAATCCAGCCGCCAGGCCAGTCCGCTCAGGGCGGGGTTTACTTTTATGGAAGGCGGTTTCTTGTCCATCTTTTGGGCAATTTTAGTAAAAAAATCGCGGTATGAAATATTTTCGTTGTTGATCAAAAAACGCTCTTTCACGATGTCGCTTTCCATCAGTTTTATCGCCAGTAAGGCGACGTCCCTGACATCCACAAAGCCTGTGGAACCCATGGGATAAAACGACAATCCGTTCCAGACTTCCCGGAACATCAGGGCGGTTCCGCTGTTCCAAAAACCGCTGCCAATGACCACCGATGGGTTGAGTATCGCCGCAGGAAGCCCCTCAGCGATGCCACGCCACACCTCCTGTTCTGCGAGATACTTGCTGATGGAATAATTGGAGATCAGATCGTTCTTTTGCCAGATGGTATTTTCGTTAACGTTTTTGGTTTCCTTCGATCTGCCCAGCGCGGCGATAGAGCTGAAATGTACCAGCTTCTTCACCTTGAAATCCAATGCGATATTCACTACGTTGGCTGTTCCTTCCACGTTGGTGCGCATCATTTTTTTGATCTCCCGTTTGTCGAAAGAGATCATAGCGCCGCAATGATACACTTGCTTCGCACCATCCATACCTGCTTCGAGCGAAGTGGTATCGAGCAGGTCGCCATCAATCCATTCGATCCTGTCTTTGATGTCCGCCACAAGATCCAGCGAGCTTTCCTTGCGCTTCAATGCCCGGATATTGCTGTATCCTGCTTTCACAAGGTAGCGCAAAAGGTATGACCCCAAAAAGCCTGTTCCTCCTGTTACGAATATGGTCGTTGAATTCAAGGTTTTTTATGGTTTGTGGTTTGAAGTTTATAGTTGCTAATTTGAAGTTTATAGTTTGTAGTTGCGCAGCGTTATTTCCACAACATACTAACACCCTAACCCCTAACCCCTAACCACCAACAATCCCCTGGTGGATAGCGCCGCTGATGGTGTCGCGCCTGGCGCCTGTGACGGAATGCAGGGTATTGGTTTGGTTTTCAATACGCAAAAGCCCCATCAAGGCCATCAGGGCTGCCTCTTTGAACTCGATGACTTTTCGGTCAGGGACAACAACTTCAACATTTTCGTTGTATCTCCGGATGCAACTGATAAGGAATTCATTCAAAGCTCCTCCGCCGGTTGCGATCATTTTGTATTTTTCTTTTTTAAAATCTTCTTTTTCTACAACAGCAGCAATGGCATTGGCGATCTGGAACGCGATATGCTCGCAGGCCGTTCGCATTTTATCTTCCCAGAGCGCTTCAAAATCCAGGAAGAGCGGAACGATGTTCTCCCGGACATAGCTGTTGTCCAACGATTTGGGATAAGCTTCTTTGTAGTAATCGTTGTCATTTGCTTTTTGGAACAGCGGTTCAACCAATTCGCCGGTTTTGGCGATTCGCCCGTCTTCGTCGAATTTCATATTCATTTCCCGCGCTATGGCATTGAGCGTTTGGTTGGCTGAGCCGATGTCGAATGCCACAAAACGCCCGTTGATATTGCAACTGATATTGTCGATGCCACCGAGGTTGAGGTAAAAATCGTAACCCGGCAGCAAATACTTGTCGGCGATTGGGGCAATGGGCGCTCCTTCACCGCCGAGAGCAATGTCTTGTGCGCGGAAATTGCTGATCACCGGAAATCCCGTGATCGCCGCAATAGCCGCTCCGTCGCCGATCTGCACTGTAAATTTCTGATCGGGATGGTGGAAAACCGTGTGGCCATGTGCCGCTATAAAATCGGGTTCGATCTGGTGTTTTTGTAAAAATTGATTGACCATTTCACCCACATAATGCCCGTAATAAGTATGCGTTTTGGCAAAAGCCAACGCGTTTTGCAGGGGAAGGTTGATCAGCCTGGAAAGCCACATATCGGAATATGGAAAAGTTTCGGCCTGCATTATTTCCCAGTCGATTTTCCCATCGTCGTATTTAAAATCGACACAGGCCACATCCAGCCCATCGAGGGAACTGCCTGACATCAGGCCTATGGCTTTGTAAGTTTTTATTGCCATCGAAAATTATTCGTTTTTGGATAAAACCATCGTATAATTGGCGACTGCCTCGATCTCCGCATCGTTTAATATCCCTTTGAAAGGCGTCATCAGGTTCCTTCCGTTGGCGATCACGAGAATGCGTTCTTCAACATCGAGGGTCGATTCGGGAAATTTTTTGGCGCTGTTCAGCGCCAGTTCTCCGCTTATGCCATGACAGGCTACACAATATTTTTCATAGATCTTTTTTCCGTCGGGTGTTTCATCGCGATCGGATGACGAACTTCCACAGGCCAATGCAACGAAGATCAAGGCGGCGAAGATCAGGGTTTTCTTCATCGGTTAAGTATTTGTTTGCGAATGTAAAATAAAAAAGCCTAAAAAAAAGTGTGATACAGGTGTGAATTAAAAATTACGTGTATTTTGCTGTTTGCCGCAAAGGATCAGCGTTGCTTTTTTTTACTATCAAAATTAGCGGCGCTTTACGAAGTTTCGGTATTTTTAAATAAATATTTCCTTTTTCAAAAAAATCTGAACCTTAACTACTCGTACATGAAACTGCAACTTTCTTTGACCTGTCTGCTCTGCATTTTTTCTACAAACTTTACAACAGCACAACTCACGGACATCCTGGATTCCGGCGGACCGCTCATGCCCGAACAAGCCGCTTTTGATGTGAAATCTTATGACCTCACATTGTCTGTCAATCCACAGGACAGCTCCATCAACGGGGCTTTGCAAACCCAGGCGCTCATCGTGCAACCGACTTACTGGTTTGTGCTGGATATCGACACGGTTTTTACCATCGAAAGTATCACTGAACTGCGGGAAGGTGATATGGTTTTTCCAAGAAATTTTCACCGTGAGATTGGAAAACTCTGGATCGATCTGACCCATACACGACAACCCGGCGAAATGATCGACATCACCGTTCATTATAGTGGGAAACCCCGCGTGGCTCAAAATCCACCCTGGCAGGGAGGTTTTACCTGGGCTTATACAAAGGACGGATCGCCCTGGATCGCTACCACATGCCAGGGGGAAGGTGCCGATCTTTGGTGGCCAAACAAAGATCACGTTTCCGACAAGCCCGACCGAATGGGCTTGCACATCACCGTTCCCGAAGGGCTTTTTGTGGCAACCAACGGAAAGCTCATGGATACCAGAAAAAACAACGACGGTACCGTCACCTTCGACTGGCAGGTCAATGCGCCCATCAGCAATTACAATATTGCCCTGAATATCGCGCCTTACAAAACCATCGAAGGATCGCTGGAAAGCGTCAGCGGCAATACTTTTCCCGTATATTTCTGGGTGCTTCCCGAAAACTATGAAGACGGCAAAAAACTGTTCCCGCAAATCCTGGAGCACCTCCGCTTTTTTGAAGATATGCTGGGTCCCTATCCTTTCCAGGCTGACAAATACGGCGTGGTGCAAACGCCGCATCTGGGCATGGAACACCAAACGATCATCGCCTACGGCGCTAATTTTAAAAATATCTCCATGATCGATGGCGTGGATTGGGGCTTCGATGCACTGCACCACCACGAACTGGCGCACGAATGGTGGGGCAACCTCGTGACAAATTCCGACTGGCGCGACATGTGGCTCCACGAAGGTTTCGGCACGTACATGCAGCCGCTTTATATCGAAAAGCTGCACGGCAAAGCGGCCTATCACAAAGCCATGAGCGCCATGCGTTTTTTTTCGAATACCCGCACGATCGCACCGCGGGAAGCCACTGGTGCCGACGAGATATATAAAGCGCCGATCTATTCCAAAGGTGCATGGATACTGCATTCGCTGCGTTACCTCATCGGCGATGATGCTTTTTTTGAAGCTTTGCGCGAAATGGCTTATCCTGATCTGGGTGAAAATCCCATAATTGATGGGCGCCATGCCCGCTTTGCCACTACCGATGATTTTCTGAAGATCGCCGAAAAGGCTTCCGGGATGGAACTCGACTGGTTTTTCGAGGTGTATCTCCGGCAACCCAAATTGCCTGTGCTGTATTCCCTGGTTGAAAAAGGAGAACTGATACTTCGGTGGAAAAGCCCGGACAACCTGCCTTTTCCTATGCCTGTGGAGGTGAAATTCGGAGATAAAGTCAAGCGATACAATATCCCCGCCGCGGGGCTTGTCCTTCTTTTAGCAAAAGGTGACAAACCGGAGGTTGATCCGGAGGGGTGGATTTTGATGGAGGTTTCGAGGTAGTTCATAGTGTGAGGTTCGTGGTTTGAGGTTTGTGCTTTTCTACAACTACAAACTGTAAACTTCTAACCACGAACCTGCCTGACGGCAAAGGCAGGCTATAAACTTTGAACCACAAACTATTTTCAAACAAAACAAAACCCCCTGCTTAATATCTCCGAGACAAGCCTTAAATTTGCGCATTCAACAATAAAAAGAAATGATCAATCGCCTGCTGATAAAAAACTATGCGATCATCGAGGAACTGGAGATTTCCTTCTCCGACCGGCTGACCATCATCACCGGCGAAACCGGAGCGGGAAAATCCATCCTGCTCGGAGCGCTCGGCCTCATCATGGGCAAACGGGCGGACACCAAAGCCTTGTACGACGAAGAAAAAAAGTGTGTCGTGGAAGCTTATTTTGACATTTCAAAATACGGGCTGAAAACCTTTTTCCAGGAAAATGATATCGACTTCGACGAACAGGTG
This sequence comes from uncultured Saprospiraceae bacterium, assembly GCA_964551455.1. Classification (GTDB taxonomy): domain Bacteria; phylum Bacteroidota; class Bacteroidia; order Chitinophagales; family Saprospiraceae; genus JAHDHW01. The sequence continues at coordinate 1,574 of CAZKDA010000143.1, read as the reverse complement.
GTGGTGCGCCGCGAGCTGACCCCTTCGGGCAAATCGAGGGCTTTTGTCAATGATACGCCTGTGAATCTCAATATCCTCCAGCAATTGAGCGGCGCCCTCGTCGATCTGCACCAGCAGTTTGACAACCTGGACATCAACAACATTTCTTTTCAACTGCGTATGATCGACGCACTGGCCGAAAATAATTCGCTGCTCAACGAATACCAGAAGCTGTTTAAAATTTACCAATCCAACAAAAGCAGGTTGCGCGACCTGGAGGAACAAAATGAAAACGCTGCCAAAGAGATCGATTTTCTCAATTTCCAACTCGATGAGTTTGACGAAGCAGGATTGGTGCAGGGCGAGCAGGAGCAATTGGAAGATGAGATCAAAAGGCTGACCAACGCAGAGGATATCAAAAGCGCTTTGAGCGCTGCTTTCCAGCACATTAGCGAAGGCGAGCAGCCTGTCATCGGCCAGTTGGAAGAAATCTCCGCGAGCCTTTCATCCGTTCAAAAATTCCATCCTGAGCTGGCGAAAAACTACGAGCGTTTGGAAAGCCTGATCCTCGAATTGCAGGACATCTCCCGCGAATTTGAAAAAATGGGCGAAGAAACCGAATACGATCCGGATCGGATCGCAGAGATCCAGGCGCGGTTAGATACGATCTACAAACTTTTGCAAAAGCACAATGTCGCCACCGTCAATGAACTCCTGGAAATCCAGAATAATTTGCAGACGCAGTTGAATGCCTTTGGTGATGTGTCTGACGAGATTGAAACCCTGAAAAAAGTGATCGGCCAGCAAAAGGAAACGCTCAAGGGGCTTGCGTCGAAACTTTCAGAAAAAAGGAAAAGCGTGGTGGCCGGTTTTGAAAAAAAAGTACACCACCTGCTGTCCCAGTTGTCGATGGAGCATTCCCAACTGAAGGTTGAAATTTCACCGCTACCAGAGATGAACAGCACCGGAATAGACGAGGTGGTTTTCCTTTTTGCCCCCAACAAAGGCAGCCGGTTTTTGCCGATCAGGGATGTAGCTTCGGGCGGGGAATTGTCGCGACTGACTTTGTGTACAAAATCGCTGGTGGCCAGCGCCATCCCTTTGCCTACGCTGATATTCGACGAGATCGACACAGGTATTTCGGGAGATGTTGCGCTGAAAATGGGAAATATCCTCCAGGAGCTTTCCAACCGCCACCAGGTCATTTCCATCACGCATACACCTCAAATCGCTGTGAAGGCCGATACGCATTATTTTGTTTATAAAAAAGTGATGGACGATCGCACCGTAACGAAAGTAAAAAAACTGACTTTCGACGAAAGGGTCAGGGCTGTTGCCACCATGCTGAGCGGTAGTCCGCCCTCGGCTTCGGCCATAGAAAATGCCAAAGAATTGCTGAAACTATGAGGGGAAGACGTTAGATATCAGACTTTAGACTTTAGGCAGGGGTTATGGGTTAAAAGTTATCAAATAGGAGTTGTTGTAAAGAATTTTAACCTTTAACAAATGGTGAACAGTGAACAGTAAACAGTGAACAGTGAACAGTGAACAGTAAACAGTGAACAGTGAACAGTAAACAGTGAACAGTGAACAGT
>CAZKDA010000142.1:0-12290 GCA_964551455.1 uncultured Saprospiraceae bacterium | reverse complement strand
ACCTCAGCATAAATAATCGACACGTTTACTTTCTTACTTATAAGTTACGGGGGCACTTGAAGTGACCCCGTAACTTATATTTATCCCTGCAAGATTTAATTACGGCAAAAAAACAGCGGGCAGGTTACAGGATTTGGCAGACGCTGAACAACTTGAAAAGTTAAAAAGAAAAAATAAGGAAAATGAAACCTAGCATCGGCTCCTATTCGTCCATGCCAGCGAGGCTTACCTACAGCAAAACGTTTCGCATCATTTTAATCAAGCAGATCATAAACTATGTATAGTTTCTCCTACTTTAAAGAAAAAGACAAGGGCAAAATATTGGATTTTATAACGAATAATCCATTTGCATTTTTAACCGGCAGCAGCTTATCAGGCAGCCAGGTTGCAACCCAAATTCCAATTTTAGCAGAAGAACGCCAGGGTGAATTATTTCTACAGGGACACATTATGAGAAAAACAGACCATCATAAGGCTTTTTCTGAAAACCCTCAGGCATTGATCGTATTTACCGGCCCCAACACTTATGTAAGCGCTTCCTGGTATTCCAATCCAAAAATTGGCTCCACGTGGAATTATATGAGCGTACACGTCAGCGGCAAAATGAATTTTATGTCTGATGAAGATTTAGTCCGGTTTATGAAAAAATTGACGTTAAAATTTGAAGGAGGCAATGATCAGTCGCCAACATTTTATGATAACCTCCCAGACGATTTTTTGAAAAAGATGATGCCGACAATCGTTGGATTTGAAATTAAGGCAGACAACATCGGGAATGTGTTTAAACTAAGCCAAAACAGAGATGAAAAAAGTTATCGCAACATCATCTCACAACTTGAACAACAAGGTGGAAACAGCGCTTTAATTGCATTAGAAATGAAGAAGAGAATACCAGAATTATTTCCACCCGGCACAGTTTGGGATCCGGACAAATTTGATTCCTGATTGGATAAACGCAAATAAAAACGCTGCCTGCATAAACCAAAATCATTAAGCAAAACAGCGCATTTGGTTTGATATAATATTTTCACTAGCCTGGAGATTGGGTAAGCATGCGGAAGGGATGGAAGAATATTGTTGTATTTTGGATTCTTTTTGCTAGATTAGCTTTCGTTGATAATGAAAATATTCAAACAAATCTAAATCAGTACATTACAAAATCTACGAATGACAAGAATGATTTTTTGGGAAAAATCGTTTAAATTGTAACGGAACCTAAATTTCATCAACAATTGAATTTAATTTTGAAATAATTCCTTAGACTAAATTTTATAATAATGAGTGCATCACATAATTTGACAAATCTACAATTAGAGCTTTTGAAACTGTTCAAATATGAATTACCTGATAACCAAATTCAAGAAATAAAAATACTCTTATCCAAGTATTTCGCGGATAAAGCTTCAGATGAAATGGATAAACTTTGGGAGGAAAATAATTGGAGTAATAAAACAATGGAAGATTGGAAGAATGAGCACTTAAGGACAAAGTATGATTAACCTTCGAGTTGTACTAGACACAAATGTGTTACTTGTTTCTATAGCAAGAAAATCTAAATATAGACTAATTTTCGATTCACTTTTAGAAGGGCGGTTTCAAGCGGTAATTTCGAATGAAATATTGACAGAGTATGTTGAAATTATTGAGAAAACAACTAATGCAATTGTTGCTCATAACATTGCAGAATCAATTACTAACCTACCAAATGTTGAAAAAATTGAAGTAAGTTTCAAATGGAATATAATTTCGACCGATCCAGATGATAACAAATTCGTGGATTGTGCTATTGCAGGTCGTGTAAAATATGTTGCAACCAATGATAAACACTTCAATGTATTAAATGAAATTTCATTCCCAAAAGTAGATATTATTTCAATCGAAGAATTCCTGGAAGAATTAAAAAAATAGGAATGCAGCTAACAATAGCTCCAATTGTAAAGCAGTATATTAAAACCAACAATACCCCGAATCAAATTTCACACGCAAAAAGGCAGTAGTCACTCACGAATTTTTAATTTCTGTAAGATCCATTTGCAGATAAACAACCATCCATCTGATCATAAAGAGCAACCTAGCCGCCTACTATTTTTTTGAGAATATCCGCAGCATTGTATAATTTAGATGCCTGAGCAATCAAAGGCTTTTGGGTTATTGCTTTGACAAATGAAACAATACATTGAAAACACAAACTGATAACAGGCCATGAATTATAACGCAATTATCAATGGACTTTCAGACAACAGGAATGCCTTTAAAGACCTGCTGTTTGGCGTAAAAGAAGACATGTACCTTTGGAAGCCCAATCCTGAAAAATGGTGCTTGCTCGAAATCGTTTGCCATCTCTATGACGAAGAACGGGAAGATTTCAGAACGCGGACAAGGCACGTCCTTGAAACACCGACAGCGCCGTTGCCACCGATTGACCCGCAAGGCTGGGTAGAAGCAAGAGCCTACATTCAGCAAAACTACCGGGATAAGGTAAACAGCTTCCTGGCAGAAAGAGAACAGTCAATAAACTGGCTTCAAAGTCTTTCAAATCCGAAATGGGACAATGCTTATGAACATCCAAAATTTGGGAAAATGACCGCCAAAATGTTTCTGAGCAATTGGCTTGCTCACGATTATCTGCACTTCAGGCAAATAACAAAATTGAAATATGACTACCTGAAACAACTGACAAATGAAGACCTGGATTATGCCGGTAACTGGTAGAGGCTTTCCCTCCCGCCAAAAAGTGATCTCCATTACACAATTTTGAAAAAAATTAACCGAATTTTACGGGAATGGCTTCCAATCCGGTGAAACTCGGTCTTAAAGAAAACTGGAAACAGTTTACCATCCTGGTCATTGTAAACGCCTTTGTCGGCGGGATGATCGGAATGGAACGAACCATTTTCCCACAATTTGCAGAGATAGAATTTGGCGTGGCATCCAAAACCGCGATCCTTTCTTTCATCACTGCCTTTGGCCTGACGAAAGCCCTTACCAATTATTTTACAGGAAGACTTGCCAACCGGCTCGGGCGCAAAAACCTTTTGCTGCTCGGATGGCTGATGGCCATTCCCGTGCCCTTTATCCTCATCTATGCACCAAACTGGAGTTGGGTGATCTTTGCCAATGTATTGCTCGGCGTAAATCAGGGATTGGCCTGGAGCAGCACCGTTGTAATGAAGATCGACCTCGTCGGCGAAAAAAGCAGAGGCCTTGCTATGGGGCTGAATGAATTTGCAGGTTATTTTGCCGTCGGGCTTATCGCTTACCTTTCGGGTTACGTGGCCGATCAGTACGGCATCACGCCCTACCCGTTTTACATCGGGATATTCATCGCCATTGCCGGATTTCTGATGACCTTGTTTTGGGTCGATGACACCAGGGCTTTTGTGCACGAGGAAAGCACAACCGACACGACCGGCCAGTTGAAAAATGTTTTTATGGAAACTACTTTCAAAAACAAAACCCTGAGCGCGGTCACGCAGGCGGGATTGATCAACAACCTGAACGACGGCATGGTCTGGGGCCTGCTTCCGATAGTTTTGGTTGCCTTGAGCTTCGACACGGAGCAGGTCGGGATCGTCACTGCCATTTATCCCACCGTGTGGGGGATCGGCCAGTTGTTCACAGGCAGGATGTCGGATATTTATTCCAAAAAAGCGATGTTATTTTGGGGAATGCTCGTTCAGGGGGTAGCGATCCTGCTCATTCCATACATCAGTGGTTTTTTTGTATTGTCCGCGATTTCGGCGGTATTAGGACTTGGAACGGCATTGGTTTACCCTACGTTTTTGTCCACCATCGCGCAAGCCACCAGTCCGCAGCAAAGAGCGGAAAGCATCGGGACGTTCAGGCTCTGGCGGGATTTGGGTTATGCCTTTGGCGCGGTGATCTCAGGCATTACAGCCGATTTGTTCGGCGTGGAGTATGCCATTTTGCTCATCGGTGCGCTGACGATCATATCTTCGCTTATCATCAAATTCCGCATGCCGGAGCAAATTGGAACTGTGGAGGAACGCAGGTCGAATTAGCAGTTTGTTTAGAAAAGTTTGGTGTTTTCCACCAAAAAATCGCGACAATCGTACGCGATAATTATTTTGTTGTCATTGCCATTTTTTAGTTATTCTGATATAAAAGTTTATAACCACAACGGTCACAAAATGTATTACAAAGAAACACAAAGTCTTTCTCCGAGTACTCTGTACCCTCCTTGTGTACTTTGTGGTTTTATTTTTTTGAACCTCATAGAGCTTACCAAAAGATGGTAGCAAGACTTTTCCATCTTTAGGTATCAAACCGAATTACAATGCTGATTCTGGCAAAACCACTATATTTATAGCATGGAATTGAACTTTGATATTAGGGGCAATTTGAAACCCTACGAAATAATTGAAATTTCATTAGATATGCTTAAAGCTACTTTTGTAGATTCTTTTGATAAAGATTCAACAAGACATGAACTTTTTTCAAATTATGAAGCATATATGGCTGATTTAGACAAGTTGATAACAAAAGATTTTTATCAATGGATTGATGGCAGCTTTATATCCAACAAAAAAAATCCAAAAGACATAGATATACACGACACCGCATAGATTTCGGATTATAAAAATTAATCTATGCTTAGTCGGTATAACTGTTCACGGAAAATTTCGGGATTAATAAAATCCGAAATTTATCCGTGAACAAGTATATAGTAACTTTTTTAGATTTCCGGGATTATGAATCTCACAAGCCTGAGTTCGAAAAAAGTTTCGTTTCATTTTCTGCAAGGCAAAAGTATAAAGTAGATGCATATATGGTTTCAAATTACCCTAAAAGTCATAAAAAGCATATTTTTTCTAAATCAGATTTGTTATATTGGAGGAGCCTTTTTGGTAAAACAAGAATAAACAGAGCTAAAAAACAATATGACAAGGGAATAATTCAGCTAAATTTTAAAAAAAAATGAGTGATAACGTATTATTAGATAAGGACATGGCAAGAGTGCTGGATATTTTAGAGCAGGTTAAATCGCTCAATAAAATGATTGATATGCACAAGAATCAATCTAAAGATGAATTCATGATGAACCAATACCAGGATATGAAAAACAGATTCCTTGAAGAATTAAAAGTTATTCTTTCTGATTATGAAATCGAAGTCTTAATAAAAGGAAAAGCCGCTTAAAAAGCTATTGAAGCAGGCAATCTACATCAACACTTTCCCTCCCACCAAAAAGTGATCTTTATTACACAATAGGTTAATAAAATGACCGAATTTTACGGGTTATTTTGCTGTCGGAATTATCGCCTACTTTTCGGGCTATGTGGCCGATCTGTTCGGCGTGGAGTATGCCATTTTGCTCATCGGTGCGCTGACGATCGTTTCTTCGCTTATCATCAAATTCCGCATGCCGGAGCAAATCGGAAAGGTGGAGGAACGCAGGTCGAATTAGCAGTTTGTTTAGAAAAGTTTGGTGTTTTCCACCAAAAATTTACTAAAATTGTGTGCGATCATCCATTTGCCTTTATTGCTTTTAAAATATAAAACTACAAGTATGAAAAAAATTACCCTCTTTTTGCTCCTTTCATTTATTCTTCTTTCATTTTCCAATTGCAAAAAAGATAATGAAGACAATGAACCGCCGCCACCAACTTATTTTTTGAAAGCAAAGATGAATGGGCAAAGTATTTCAACCAGCCCGGTTACTGCTTTTCATGTTGGGCCTTTTATCGATATCGCAGGAATCCACACAGCCGACCATGCTTTGGCATTGTCGATTTCAGAAGATCTGACAACTGGAACTTACTCCTTTGATTTAGCGACCACGGAAATAGTTGCTGCCGGATACGGGAACTCTCTCCCCGATGGCATTGCTGTCAATGCAGAAAGTGGCAGCATCACGATCACTGAATTTAATAAATCCACGCAAATAATCTCCGGCACATTTGAATTCAGCGGAACGGATGATAACTCTGGCGATTTGTACATTTTTACAGAAGGTGAATTTCACGTCAAGTATTTCTGAGCCGGACAGCCAGTTTTAAAAAACTACGAACCGTGTGACTTCGACACGCCTGTCTGAGATTGGTTGTGTTCATAATAGTTTGATATTTTTCACCAAAAAATCGCTAAAATTGTGTGATATACAATTTTACAGTGTTTGCTGTTTTAGTTCTGAAAAATTATAGGCATGAAAACAATCATCCCCCTATTGCTCGTAGTGTTGTTCGCCGGTATCCTAAGCGCACAAACCGAAAATTCAAATTCCTTTGAGCATGGGCTGGTCTTATGCCCCCGGCTGGATTCAGATGAAGATTTAAAATTTAAAATAAAAGGATTCGGATTGGAGGGCGGTTATTTCTTCGCAAAGCGCATTAGCAAAAGAGGAGAGTTGAGCATAGATTTTCGATTGGTTTATTCCAGCAGTTCAAGAAGGTATGAAAGGGTTGTAAACATCAATGAATTTTCTATCGGAATTGATTCTATTGCTTTTTTAAGAACCGGGGTGGTATCCTACAGAAATTTTTCATTGGCAATGCCGATCAAATACAGGTTCTATCTGGGGAAACCAGGTCCGGTGTTTTTGTTGGCGGGATATAGTCCTTATTTTAATTTGGTGAATGATTCGAAATGGCGCTTTGAAGAAATTGAATATGACACGGAAAACAATATAACCCTTTCAGTGAAAAAAGATCAGAAGGAGGAATTAGTCCAGAAAATTTTCAGCAGTGAAGTATTCGCAGGGTTTGGATATAAAAAAGACAAACTCAGGTTCGAATTCATCTTCAGCGCAGGATCAACAAATTTTGACAACGACTATATAAATGCGGCCGGCAGATTTTCGATGATGTTGAATTTTTACCACAGGTTATAATAATCCATTCGTGCATTCGTGGCTTTTAAAACCAAGCCGTAAAAAGATTTTTAATAAAAAGCCACGAATGCACGAATGCTGATCTTGTATCTTTGAGGATAAACGACCGATACACTTACACATCTCAAACCCGCCAAAAGCGCAGCAGCAAAGTCTCCAGCGCCAGGAATATCAAAGCCAGGATGAGGCACCATCGCCACAGCACGATCCCGTGGCTCCTTTCACCGATGATCGGCGTGAGGCTGGCGGCGGCGGTGTAATCGATCAATTTTATCTGGTCGTTTTCGATGCTTTGGAGGTCAGTTTTATTCAAAAAAGCCATTTCCGATTCTTTGCGGTCGTAATTGAAGGCAAGTTTGACAAGCGGCTCGCCTTCCTTCAGGAAAACATCGTAGAAGCCCGCCTGGGAAATTTGTCCTTTCATGCCCAGCAACACCTTCGGCCCCACCACGGTTTGCTGCGGGATAAACTCTTTAGACACACCTTTGATCTTGTAAACCAGGTCGGACACTGTAATGCTGTTGTCGGTTTCGATCAGTTCATCCCTTCCGATGGTATAGGCGATCTGCTTTTCCTTTGCGGTGGAAATGGCCATTTTGTACAACATAGGGATAAATATTTCACCATTGCGAACCAGGTTGTTCACATCCTCATCCAGCGGCGAGGTGCAAAGGTAAAGATGCCCCTGGCGGTTTTTGTATTTGGCCAGGAAGGTGGAACCGTCGCGATAGGTCAGCAGGGGTTCTTCATTGCGGCTGGCGAATTTACTCAACGAATAGTTGGCCTGCGTGACGGGCAGCTTCAAATTTGTGCTCTGGTTTTCAAAAACATCGTCAAAGATAAATTCATCGGTGTTGATCGTGGCAACCATCCGCTCCTGCGGCTCAAACGCACCCAGCTCATTGGCGCTCAGCGAGGCAAGGAAGCTGTTGTAACCCGCAATATCCGCCGTAGCTCCCGGAAAAACGAGCACATTCCCGCCGTTTTCGACAAATTGTTTCAGCTCGGAAGCCATCCCCGATGAAACAGCGTTCAGGCCGTTGGTGACGATAAGGTGGTAATTTTGGAATGCAGAATAATTGACGTTGCTGATCGGCTGGTTATCTAATTTGAAATATTCGATCCCTTTGAAAGTAGCGTCGAGGTATTTGTTGGAAGACAGCTCGTTGATCACGAGGATCCTGATCTCTTCCGCCACATTGAAAGTAAAAAAATACTTGTCGTCAAACTGAACGGGGTAATCCGTGATATTCAATTCCGCTTCATGCCAGCCGGTGCGTTGGACGGTCATATTCACAGTATCCAACACCGAGGCGTTGGCGGGGATGGAAAGCGTACCGACGGGTTTTACCTGACCATCATGGCGAAGGGAAAGGCGGATGTTTTCGGCATCCTGGTCGCCGTGGTTTTTCACGCTGATGATGAGGCTGTTGGTTTGATTCATCATCTGCACCGGCGCATCGAACCAGCAGGAATCGATGCTGATGTTGCGCTCCTGGACGGATTGCAGCGGCACGAGATTGACCTCCAGCGTCGTGTCTTTGAAGTCATCGAAATCGGAAATATTCTTTTGAAAATCGGAAATCAGGAAAGCCGTTTTATTATCCGTTTCGCCGCTGTTGAGCGCCTGCTGCTGTCGGGCGAGCACTTTGGAAACCTCTCTCACCGCAGGGCTGATGGCTACTTCATCGATCAGCGCCAGGGCATCTTCCTTTCCCACGAGTAACTGGTGGCGCCCTTCGAAATCATTGGTCAGTATCTGGAAGCGATCTTCCACCTGGAAGGCATCGACGACCTCCCTGGCTCTTTGTTTGGCTTTTTCCACCAGCGGCACATCCTCGCTCAGGGCACTCATGCTGAAAGAGTTGTCGATGAATATGCTCACGGATTTCGCGCCTTTCATCACTTCGTTATCCTGCGGGATGAACGGCTGCGCAAAAGCAAACACCAGCGCAGCCACCGCCAGCAACCGCATCAGCAGGGTCAACAGGTTTTTCAGCCGCTGTCGCGAGTTGGTTTCCTCCTTCACCTCTTTCAAAAAACGGACATTGGTGAAATAAACCTTACGGAATCGCCGAAAATAAAACAGGTGAATGATGATCGGGATCGCCAGCGCAAAAAGCGCATACAAAAATGTAGGATATAAAAACTGCATAGTTTGCAAAAATATAATTATTTCAACTCCCTGTAATACCGCGACTTGAAAATGATTAATAATTATAAATAGCCAGTCTCTTAAAGCGGGAATGAATAAGTTTGTCTCGAATTGAGAATAACTCATCATTCATCACTCATAATTTACAAGTTGAATGGCAACTTGCGTCTATTATAATGCTTATGTCCAATCGTTTGTTGACCTATTATTCATTTTTTAAGACAAAGGTATTTTTTAATTGGATTCTTCCGGTGATACGGGGAATGAGGGGAATTGTTGAACGGCGCCCTAGGCGGCAGGAGTTAAAAAAATTATGGGTCAAAAGTTATGAATAAACACGGGGCTAGTGTTTTTTCTCTTCGTTCCTGTATTCTTTTATGTCGAAACTATCTATTGGAATTGATTCTTCTGTGCCTGACCCCCAGTTTGGCGTAGTCCCGCTTGGCTTAGGCATTTACGCCGAACGGGGCTGCGACGGAGCGTACATAAAAATCTGCCTGTCCCGATCCCGCTAATTAGCGGGAGGGTTTTATAAAAAGCCGATAAATCAATCAAAAAAAAAATTCGGTCGATAACATTTCCCACTTTTACATTACAGACAAACACTTATATCAATTTACGATACTCATTTCAGCTCGTCCGAATATTGATTTATTTTTTGGGAATAATGTTTCTTCCAAATGAATGTAGCGGGGAATCCACAGCACAATCTTTCTTTATCGACCTTAGCGATATCCGAACGGGATTCGGTTTTTTTCAGTAAGGTAACGAGTGTATTCAAAGTGGCTTTGAAACCGTCCACCTTCATAGCTTTGTAAAATTTTTCACTGTCCTGGAAATTGTCTGCTATGGCAATGAGTGAGTTGTAAGTTACCACGTTTGGGGATATATTTTTCTGTTCCATTTCTTCCAATATTTTTTGCCCTTCCTGTGTGTTGTTCGCCATTGAAATCAGTCCGTTGTAAGATTGAATGTTTGGCCGAACCTTGTACCTGAACATCATTTTAATGATTTCTCTACCTTCCGCAATTGTTTTACAAAATGGCATGAAACCATTCAGTGTATAGGTGTTTGGCAGTAGTCCCTTCCGGATCATCGAATCGTATAATTCTTTTGCTTCGCTAAGGTATTCTGCATGCGAAATACGGATGTTGTAAGTCGTTGTGTCAGGTTTGATACCAAAATCACTGAATTTTTTTAAAATAGTTTCAGCCTGTTCGTTCGAATGGCAGAGTTGGAGATAAGCGTTCAGTATGTCCGTTGTGGGAGGGATAAGGTCATGGTTGTATTCTTCTTCAATTTTTAATGCAAGTTCCCAGGCATTTTTTTCAGAGATCAGTTTATCTTTTTTATGCTGTCTTATTTTGAGTATTTTATCCCTCCATTGATATTGGGCTACGTTGGTATTTTGATGATAGGCCATGAATATACTGTTTTGATTTTGTGCTGGCGTTGCTATTTTTTAGTTTAGCTGGATGGCTGTTTCGTTATTTTTAAAGGTCGTCCCGTTCATCATTTGCAATATCGGTACATTAGATTCTTCAGGAGTGCATAGGAAACGGTTGCCGTTTGGGAGAAAAAAGTCCGCCCAAATGTGAAGTTCGTTTCGATTTTGGTTTTTGTTTTCAACATGCAGCACTTTCAGTACAATTCGATCAGAGCGGGTGTCGGTTATCGTGAACCCCTCGCCAATTCTCACAACGGCAAAGGCGCTTGCATTCGGCCCGGAGAATTTTCCGTCTTCTAATGAGGCATCGAGCACGCCGTTTGGCGAATAAATATCGAAATTGATTTTTCTGCCGTACTGATCGTCGCCGCTGACAGTCATCACTGAATGTTCGCCAAAAGCTATCGTCCTTTTACAGTTTATAAAATAACATCCTCCGATTTTCAGGCAAACTTCTTTTTGATCCTGTGCAAAAAGATTGGTTACTAAAATTGTCGCGCTGAAGAATAACACGAGGCCGGTATTTATTATATTTCTCATACTTCTATTATTTGCTTTTTCTGTTTTCGTATCTCAGCGAAGTTCACCATACTCATTAACATTCGCCTCCTGTCCATTGATATTTTTTACCTCAGCTAATCTACCCAAAAATCCCCAAACCACAAACCCATCATTAAAAAAGCTGCGCAAATTCCAGTGATTTCGATTTTCACAATGTTTTGTAACTTGGAGGAATTTTTCAAAAAATCGATGAACCTATGAGACTTATAACAACTATTCTGTTCCTTTTATTCACCGCAACCCTCCATGCCGGATACTTTCGCGGCGGCGACATCCACCTCCGGCAACACGCGCCATACTCCGTTCAGGTCAACATTAACATCAACCTGCTTGCCCACGCCGAAATCGACGAGATCACGATCTGTTGGGGCGATGGAAATTGCGAGACGCTGAACGCTACACAGACCTTTCATTTCCCTTCGATCGACACCAAAACGCTCCATTTTTTCTGGATACACCAATACAATCAGCATGGCTTTTACAACATTACCGTAGAAGCCTGCTGCTGGGCTAACGACATTTTTAACATGACCCTGCAAGGCGAACAACCCATCGTGCTGGAGGCCTTTTTCAAACTGGTAAACCCGCAAACCGAAGCTTTCAACGTAATGCCTCTTCCGCTTGCGCTGCCCGTCGTCGCAGGCAACTTACACGAACTCCTGGATTACTATACCGCCGTGAGCATCCCCGAGGGCGATGTAGCAAATTTCGAGATCTGTGCCGTGGATGTGCCAAATTATATCCTCCTCGAAGATATTTTCCCTCAATCCAACAATTTCATTTTTGATCCGGCTACGGGAAGTTTCCTGTGGCTCGATCCGCCGGCTCTGGGATATTTCATCATAAAAGTCTGCATCACCGTCACCCGCCAGGGAGAGCTGATCAGCGAATCTTCCCGCGATATTCTCGTCGGCATCGACGATGTGATCAGCGCCGAACAACCGACCGATCCGGAAGCATTCTCCCCGAAATGTTTCCCCAATCCAGCCCGCGATGCACTGAATCTCGAATATTTCCTGACGGAAAATACTGCGCTGGAAATCGCCCTTTTCGATGTTTCCGGGAAAAAAGTGAAAGCTTTCCGCGCCGAAGGCCGCGAAGGAAAAAACCTCGAAATGCTGGATGTCAGCGATCTCCAAAATGGATTTTATTCCTGTAAAATTTCCTCCCCAAACCAAAGCAGCGCTTTGCCCTTTATCAAAAAATAGGAAGGTATTAGACATGTTGAAACCGATTAAGTCATACTAATTGGAGTCCGAAAAAGTCGTATTAACTTT
>CAZKDA010000141.1:0-12310 GCA_964551455.1 uncultured Saprospiraceae bacterium | reverse complement strand
AATGACATGAAAAAATTAGCAGAAAGCGATGTTGCTACAAAAATCTTGGATTATAAATGATCTTTGGGGGAATGCCTTTCCCTATCGGTTTGTTCAGGTTGTAATTTAACAGGATTTCATGCGAACCGTTGCTCACTTTCCTCAATCCGGATAATGTCAAATCATAGGAATAGGCCAAGGTGATTTTTTCATTCAATTTAAACCCGGCTAACAAAACTGCGGCATCAATTGAATTGGAATTGTAACCTCTAAACGATGCTCCTCCGAATATATTGTCGTTGTATCTGACAACTGCTGATACCTCAAGTTGTGTCTGGATCAAATCAGATTTCGCAAAGATGGAAGGTTGAATGACTATATCCCTACTGATCTCAAAAGAGTACGCAAAGCTAAAAAAATAATTCCGAATAAATTTAATATTAACAGTTTCTTCGGCAATCAGCGTTGCCGTAGGTTCGATCAGGTTGTTGGCTGATATTCCGAGTTCCATCTTGTCACTATAAAAATAAACTCCGGCATTCAGATATGGGGCGGTCGCTGCTACTTTCCCATTTGGCAACAACAAGTCTCTGTGATCTATTATCGGAGGTTCGGAATAATTCCCGCCCGGGGTTCTTAGCTTAGATCCATCCAGTGATTTCTGGATCACCCCGGCTCCCATTCCGAATGAGAGTATGTTCCGTTTGCTCAAAGGCATATAATAATTATATGACAATGATGCACTGGTATTGCGTTCGACGCCCAATTGATCGTTTTCCAGATTAAGACCCAAGCCTCCGTTAAAATAGTATAATGGCATGTGCGCGTTAATGCTTTGTGTGACGGGACTTCCCTCAAGGTTCATCCATTGCTTTCGAAAAACTCCTGTGACGCTAAGGGAATTATCCAAGCCTGCATAGGCCGGATTGAAGTTGTATTTGTTCAGCATATACATACTATACTGTGGGCTTTGCTGAGCCTTCACAGCAAAATATGCACAAACGAAAATTATAATCAATGTAAATACCTTCCTCATACGCTTAGTAATAAAGTGCTTATCCATGCAAGCGTCTGTATAATTTGTAAAACTGTTTCTTCAATTAAAAATTGTTTGTCTTTACTGCAAACTATTTCAAGTTGTTACAAGCTATTAAAAATCCATTTAATGAGTTTGTAATTCCTTTTCAAAAGCTGCAATACTTTTCACTGGTTGTCGACAGCTGTAGTTCTGACACATATAGATCAATGTCTCATTGTCCGAATACCGGTTTCGAAGCAGTGGATATATGTCATTATCTCCGTTTGTCGCCATCAATATTTTTCCGGGTATCGGCATTTTATTAATTTCTCCTGCAAGTTCATACGCTTCCTGACCCACAACAGCAATTTCTTTTACGGGATAAATTTTATTCAGCATCTCCACTGCCCAAATGGAAAAAGATACAGGGTAATTTTCAACTGACTTTTTTATCCTGAACAACATCTGTTCAGCCCTTGATGTATAAGTTTCGTTGCCCAAAATCATTCCCAATCGAAACAGGGTTGCAACCATCGTTGAATTGCCCGATGGCAGTGCGGAATCAAAGATTTCTTTTTTCCTGACTATATTGTCCGCTTGTTGGGCATCCGTAAAATAGAACATTCCATCATTATTATCAAAGAAATTTTCCTGAACAAGAATTAAATAGCGCTCAGCTTGCTCAATATAAAATGTATCAAAAGTGATCGAATAGACATCGAGCATGGCCTTTATCAGAAAAGCATAATCCTCCAAAAAGGCCGGATATTGCGCGTTTCCATCTTTAAAGGTATGTAGCAATCGCCCGGTATTCTTCTCTTTCATCCGGCTCGTCACAAGCTCAAGGTTTTTTTCGGCAGCAGCTTTATATTTTTCAATCCCCAAAGCGGCATAAGCATTTGCATAAGCGGAACATTGCAGCGCATTCCAACTAAGCAGTATCTTGTCATCAAGGCCGGGCCTTATCCTTTTTGCTCGGACATCCAGCAATGCACTTCGGCTCTTTTGTAATCTGGACTTCAGGTCTTTTATTTCAATACCATTTTCGGCAGCAAATTCTTCGTAGTGCTTTTTTCGGTGCAAAATATTTTGCCCTTCCCAATTTCCTTCAAAAGTGATCCCGTAAAAATTGCAAAACAATCCGGCGGTTTCTTTGTCGAGGATTTGTTCAACCTCTTCTTTTGACCAAACGTAATATTTTCCTTCCACGCCTTCCGAATCAGCGTCAAGGGCAGAATAAAAGGCTCCCGATGCATCAGTCATTTCTCTTTCAATAAAATTCAGCGTCTCGATGATCGTTTCTTTGTACAATTCTTTTTTGGTCATTTTGTAAACATCAGCCAATAGTTCAACCAGCAAGGCATTGTCGTAAAGCATTTTTTCAAAATGAGGCACCAGCCATGCCCTGTCGGTAGCATAACGAGCGAATCCGCCGCCCAACTGATCGTAAATCCCGCCAAAAATCATTTTATCTATAGACAATATCAGGTGTTCCAATGCTTCTTTGTTACCAGTATGATAATGATATTTGAGCAGGTAATTTAGTGACATCGTTCCCGGAAACTTCGGAGCGTTCCCAAATCCTCCTTCTTTTTTGTCAAAACGACCTTTCAGGTTGTTGAAAATCTTATCAGCCAATTGTGCATTAAATTCGCTCGATATTTCCATTCCCTCGATGTTGTCAACGAGCATTGCACGATCCGAGCTTTCGATCGCTTTCAACAGGCGTCCGGCCTGCTCCTCCACCATTGTTCTTTTATTACGGAAGGCATTCGAAATGTTTTGCAACACCTGTAACCACGAAGGACGATTATAAGCAGGTTGGGGTGGAAAATAGGTTCCTGCATAAAAAGGAAGTTTCTCCGGAGTAAGAAAACAATTCAACGGCCAGCCACCGCTACCGTTGATGATCTGGCAGGCATCCATATAGATCTGGTCAACATCCGGGCGCTCTTCGCGATCCACCTTTATATTGATGAAATTTTCATTCATAAACTTTGATACCTCCGGATCTTCAAACGACTCCCGCTCCATCACATGGCACCAGTGGCAGGTTGAGTAACCTATGCTAACCAGGATGGGTTTGTCTTCGTCGCGGGCACGCTCAAAGGCCTCTTCTTTCCAGGCGTACCAGTCAACAGGGTTGTGGGCATGTTGCAAAAGATATGGACTGGTTTCATGGCTAAGCCTGTTCATAATTTTTGGTTTTTGAAAAACAACGATCAAATGTCGATCACCAGCCCGTCGTGCGCCAGCTTGATGTGTTGCGGAAGCTGGTCGTTGACTTTGCGGTACAACCCCATGTGGTGGCTGATGTGTATGAAAAAAGCTTTTTCAGGTTGAATAAAATTTACGAACTCCAGCGCCTGTGCGAGGTTCAAATGAGAAAAATGTTCGTTGTGGTGCAGTGCGTTTAACACCAGGACTTTTGTACCTTTTATTTTTTCAATGGATTGTTCCGGGAAAGTTTTGGCATCTGTAATATAGGTAAATTCACCAAACCGGAAACCCAAAACGGACAAACCGCCATGAAAAACTTCGATGGGAGTGATATCTAAATCCCCGACCGTAAAAGGATCACATTCATTGATCAGATTCAAACTGATGCGCGGCGCTCCGGGATATGGATCGTGTGCGAAAATATAAGCAAAACGCGTTCGCAATTCATTGGCTACCCGCTCCACGCAATACACCGGCATGTCCTTCCGGTGTATAAAGTTGAAAGGCCGGATATCGTCTAAACCGATGATATGGTCGTTGTGTTCATGGGTGAGGAGTATGGCGTTGATGTCCTTTATTTTGTTGACCAAAGCCTGCTGCCGGAAATCCGGCCCGATGTCGATCAATAAATTCGTAGCTTTATTTGAAACCAAAACAGAGGGCCGAAGCCGCTTATCCCGCGTATCCTCTGATGTACAAACCTCGCAATTGCAACCTATGATCGGCACACCCTGAGAAGTACCGGTACCAAGAAAAGTAACTTTCAAAATTATTTCGCTTTTTCAGGTTCAGATTCAGTAACTCCCTGATCAGAGGAAAGCGCTTTTTGAATCTTTTTATAAAAATCGAGCGATTGCTCCGACAGCAAATTCTCGTCAGGTTTTTTTTCAGTGAGTATTTCCAGCAGACAGTTGATACGGGCTTCCGTGTCAAAAAATTTATTGACCACCGCTATTTTTTTATTCTCCACGATGCAATACCCCGAGTTGAAGTTGCCGCGTTCGTAGCGAATGGCGTAACCTGATTGTTCCAGTATCTGTTCTATCTTCTTGAGGCTATGGTGGGTATATTTAAACATAACTTTGAAAGATTATCCGATTTTTATAAAAGCAGGTGTATCTTCGCAATATCATACAAACAAATATCGTAAAATTTGATCATTGATTGACCGTTCAACTGATTTATAATTTAATCTTACAAAAGCATGCGTTTTTTTTACACCTTGATCCTGCTCATTGTTTTGCTGATCGTTAGTTTTGAAATGCAAGCCCAGCCGCAAAGGTTCAAAGCAGGGGTGATCGTGGGATTGAATGCCTCCCAAATCGATGGCGACAGATTTTACGGTTACAACAAACTCGGCCTCGTAGCAGGATTGAACGGCGTGACGATCCTTAATGACAAAATGGAGATGAGCATCGAATTGCTTTATAGCCAAAGAGGCAGCCGCTCGAGCCTCGTTCCCGGCAATTCGATCTTTCCATTCAAAATTTCAACGGATTTTATCGAAGTTCCCGTGCTTTTCAATTACAAGGACTGGCACAACCCCGAAGGCGAATATTACAGGTTTCATTTCCACGCCGGCTTTTCTTATGGAAGGCTGATCCGGACTGAAGTGGATGACGGAACGCCCAATTCCAATTTTGTACAAGCGGGTGAAAGTTTTAATAAAAACGACTGGAGTTACATCTTCGGCGCTACTTTTTTCACAGGCCCGCATCTGGCTTTTACCTTTCGATGGTCCAGATCGTTCGGCGTACTTTATCTGAATACCGCCAACAATCCCGGCGTACCTTCGCTGCAAAACCACATGCTTTCATTCCGGACACTTTACATGTTTTAAAGTAGGTGTTGTGGTGTTATGGTGTTGTGGTGTTATGGTGTTGTGGTATTTGCTTCTACAGGTTCAGCACGAGTTGGTATTATGGTATTGTGGTATTGGGTTGATTGATTGGTTGATTTGTGTCTGGTGTCTGGTGTCTGAAACCCGCCTGAATGTCGGGCAGGTCTGAAATCTGAAATCTGATGTCTAAAATCTGAAATCTAAATTCTAAAAAAATGTACAAATTCCTGATCCCGTTTTTAATCACTATGATGTTTGTTTCTTGTAATTCTTCCGAAGATCAAGCAGACAAGCAAAATGCATCGGATGCCACGCCGTCGGCGAATGCCATTTACCTTCCAAGCATCACCATGGCGGAGTTAAATATACTCTGGGAATATTGCAACCAGGTGGATTATATTTATTACGACTTGCCTTTCAGTACCAACCTCGACGATCAGTACAGCATCCAGCAAAGCTTGAGGCACATCAGCGAAACGCCCGTTCCGCTGGCTGTCAAAAACAATTGCAAACCCATTTCCAGGGTTTTTTATAAAAACTCCGGAGAAGACCTGATCGAAGCGGAAGTTTACTTTTCCGAGGGCTGTACTTTTTTCGTCTTTTTCAAAGATGGCAAACCAGCCTTTTCCAACCTAATGACCGAAACCGGCGTCAAGCATTATAGCGACGTCCTCCAAAAAGCCGCTGGCCTCCAACGCAAACTCCAATGAAAAAACGCTATGGCGTAATCGATCTCGGCACCAATACTTTCCATTTGCTCATTTCCGAAAAGGATGCCGATGGAAATTTAACCGATCTGCTCCGCGAAAGGGTTTTTGTAAAACTGGGCGATGAAGGCATCGAAACAATCGGTGATGCTGCTTACCGGCGTGCAATCCAGACGCTGGACGATTTCAGGAAGTTGCTCGATGATTACGAAGTCAGCAAAGTTAAAGCCATCGGCACTGCTGCACTACGCACTGCAACCAACGGGATCGAGATCATTGAAAAGATCAGGTCGGAAACCGGCATCGAAGTGAATCTGATCCCCGGTGATGAAGAAGCCAGGCTGATCCACCTGGGAGTTGTACAGGCTGTGCCACTCAACCACGAAAACGGACTCATTATGGACATCGGCGGCGGAAGCGTCGAATTCATCCTTGCCAACGACCGCGAAGTGATCTGGTCAGAGAGTTTTCCCATTGGAGTATCGGTGCTGTACCGGAGGTTTCACAAAACCGATCCGATCTCCCGTGAAGAAATCTTTGCCATAGAACAATTCCTCAAAGACATGCTCCAGCCGCTTATCGGAATTTTGCAAACCCATAAAACATCACTCCTCATCGGCGCATCCGGCACTTTTGATGTCCTGGAATCCATGTTGCAAAACCAAAGGATTTCATCGATCCATTCCATTCTAAGCGTTCAGGACTTTTTCCCGCTCCACGAGCAGTTTTTAAAAACTACCCTCGACGAAAGGTTTAAAATGGAGTACCTCCCCGAATCACGCGCCGAGCTGATCATCGTTGCACTGATCCTGATCCGCTTCATCCTCAGCCAGGCCGATTTCCGGCAAATTTCCGTTTCGGCCTACGCCATGAAAGAAGGCATCCTCTCCGAAATGATCCGGTAATTCCCGGAAATTATATTTCTTCAAAATTTTATTTTTAGGTTAATCTAAAAATATGTTTTTAAAAAATTAAAAATATATTTACCTTTGCTTTTAACGAGTATCGTTTTCGGCAAACAGATGTTTTTTAAATAAGGGGATGGAATAGTGGTTAGAGATCAGTGGTTAGTGGTTAGAAACTAGCAACTAGCAACTTCCCGACCTGTCTGCCGCCAGGCAGGCTTCACAACTTTCCACATTAGCACATTAGCACATTAACACATCAGCACATTAACACATGATTGATATTCTCAAAATATTCCTGGAAGAAGAATGGGCGATCCGCGCCTTGATCGCTTCATCGCTGGTGGGGTTGATGTGCGGTGTGCTGGGCTGTTTCATTGTGCTGCGCAATATGGCGCTGATAGGCGACGCACTGGCACACGCCATTCTGCCCGGCGTGGTGGTGGCATTTATTATCGTTGGGCACAGCGCTTTGGGATTTTTTTCAGGGGCAGTTATCGCCGGATTGGTGACGGCAGCAGGTATCACCTGGATACAGCATAATGTAAATACAAAAAACGACGCGGCTATCGGGATCATTTTTACGGCCATGTTTTCTCTGGGTGTGATCGGGATATCCTGGATCAGCCGCGGACAGGGCGTACACCTCGATCTCAAAGATTTTCTTTTCGGAAATGTGCTGGGCGTTTCCAACCAGGACCTAATCCTCACCGCCAGCATTACGCTCTATGTTTTGGTAAGCATTGCGGTTTTTTATCGCTATTTATTTGTTACGACATTCCAGCAGGTCATTGCACAGACAATGGGTATTTCCACCCGTGCGATCCATTATTTCCTGATGCTGCTGCTTTCATTCGCGGTAGTGGCTTCTTTGCAAACCGTAGGGGTTATTTTGGTGGTGGCCATGCTCATCACACCCGCAGCTACGGCGCTGCTGCTTTCCAATCGTTTGCGGTGGGTACTTTTTATCGCAGGCTTTGTGGGTTTGCTGGCAGCGGTGTTAGGGATGGTGTTTGCCGTTGCATTTTCAACTACTCCGGGGCCGGCTATGGCTGTAACAGCGACTTTGATCTATTTCATCGCCGTATTTTTGGCACCTGAAAAAGGATTGGTATTTCGCTGGTGGCAAAAACGGAAACTTCAATTGAAGATTGAACTTGAAGACACGCTCAAGCAATCGTTCCAACTCCAGGAATTCGGCAACCTCAACCTCGAAAACCTCTTGCAAAAGCTGCCTTTCAATAAAAATAAATTGCATCGCTATTTGTCAACGCTGAACAAAATCGGGCATATCAATTACGAACCTCAGCAAATCGAAGTGACCACTTCGGGTATAGAAAAAGCCCGCGAGCTTGTGCGCGCGCATCGTTTGTGGGAAACTTACCTGGTTGAGAAAATGGGACTCACAGAAGAGCAGATCCATGAAGAAGCTGAAAAATTTGAACACTTGCTTTCCACGGATCTGCTGGATGAGGTTGACGAACATTTGGGGTATCCTTCGGTTGATCCGCATGGTTCACCCATTCCTTCAAAGAAAGGCGTTCCGGAGTTTCCGTTGATAAAACTGGATATTGCCAGGGTTGCGAAAATAGCCCAGCATCAAGCCAGCGACCAGATCAGCTCACAACTCTGGCAACTGGGGCTTTTGCCCGACACCACGTTTTCCATCAATAAAAAAGGAGAAGATTTTGTGGAGATCAATCTCGGAGAGAAGCAGCTAAAGCTCCCCAAAAACCTCGCGGGAAAGATCAACATCATCGTGGTTTAACCTCATGCAACAAGGCCTTCAATCTTCTTCGGAACCCATCTGGTTATTGCGTTCCATATCTTTGAAGAGCTTATTGAGCCGGTGCATTTCATCGAGCGTATCGTCTAAGTAAAACTGGATCTCCGGGATTTTTCTCACGTGCCTTTTGATGCGGTTGGCAAGCGATTGGCGCAGGCGCACCGCGCTTGCTGACAACTCATCGATCACCCCATCTTTGTCGTCAATGTTATAAACACTCAAATAGATTTTGGCGAGGTTGAAATCCGGTGAAATTTTAACATTGGTTACGGTAACCAGCGCCGAAGCACCGTAGATGTATGAGCCTTCCTGCTGCAAAACGATCCCTATATTTCTCTTCACCACTTCCGCCACCTGTTTTTGTCTTTTCGTCTCCATGATCTCATTTTTAAAATTGCTCAAAGATATTTATTTCAATACTAAAGTCAACGATCTCCCGGAAAACTTGGTTTTCATTTTTATTTAACCCTTTATCAACCGATCTTTGACAAAATTGCTTTTTACAACAAAAACAAGTTTTACCTGGTTTTTAAAAAATACCATGCAAAACCCTCCGAATATCCTCGACAGCTCCATCGAATACCTCAAAGGCGTCGGCCCTTTGCGGGGTGATCTGCTCAAAAAAGAACTGGGCATCTTCACTTTCCGCGACCTGTTGTTTCAGTTTCCTTTTCGCTATGTCGATAAAACGCAATTCCACAAAATCCGCGACCTTACTCCCGACAGCGATACTGTCCAGCTTCGCGGAATATTGCGCAGGCTTTCGGTAGTGGGAAATGGAAGAAGCAAGCGGCTTGTCGGAAAGCTGAGAGATGAAAGCGGCGCTATCGAACTGGTCTGGTTTAAAGGGATCCATTGGCTGGAAAAAAATCTCGTGATTGGCCAAGAGTATATCGTTTACGGAAGGATCAACAATTTTAAGGGCATAATCAACCTCCCACATCCGGAGATCGAAACTGTATCGCCAGACAACACCGCAAAAGCAGCCACCTTCGCCCCGGTTTATTCCAGCACCGAAAAGCTCAACACCAGAGGACTGGATGCCAAAGGCCGCCGAAAACTCATCGTTTCGCTTTTCGAAAAGCTACAGCCGGAGGATGTCCCGGAAAATCTGCCAGATTACCTGCTCGAAAAATTCCGCTTTCCCGGAAGGTTTAAAGCGCTTCAAGACATCCATTTTCCCAAAAACCAGAAAGACCTTGATGCCGCCCGCAATCGCCTCAAATTTGAAGAATTATTTTTTTTACAACTGCGCCTGCTGCAAACCCGCCGCCGCAGAAAGGACGCATTCAAAGGTTTTGCTTTTGAAAAAATAGGCGAACATTTCAACCGCTTTTACAACGAAAAACTCACTTTTGAACTGACCGGCGCACAGAAAAGGGTGTTGAAAGAAATACGCCAGGAGTTGGGTTCCGGCATCCAAATGAACCGGCTGTTGCAAGGTGATGTGGGCAGCGGGAAAACCGTCGTTGCGCTGATGAGCATGCTGATCGCCCTCGACAATGGCTTCCAGGCCTGCCTCATGGCGCCTACTGAAATACTGGCGCAACAGCATTACAACTCGATCACTGATGCTCTGAAAGGGCTGGGGATACACACTGCTTTTTTATCCGGAACGGTAAAAGGAAAAAAGCGAACGGAGATTTTAAAGCTGCTCAAATCCGGCGACATTCATATCCTCATCGGCACACATGCCTTGATCGAGGACCCCGTGGAATTTAAAAACCTGGGGCTGGCCATCACCGACGAGCAGCATCGCTTTGGCGTAGAGCAGCGGGCGAAGCTCTGGAAAAAGGGCGCTCAACTGCCGCCACATATTTTGGTGATGACAGCTACGCCGATTCCGCGCACCCTGGCCATGACGCTTTACGGCGACCTCGATATTTCGGTGATCGATGAATTGCCGCCAGGCAGAAAAGAAATCAAAACACTCCACAAAACTGAAAACAACCGACTGCGTGTTTTCGGTTTTATGAAAGAAGAAATAGACAAGGGACGACAGATATACGTGGTTTATCCTCTGATCGAAGAGTCGGAAACGCTCGATCTGAAAAACCTACAGGAAGGATATGAAGCCTTGTCCAGAGAATTTCCCATCGGACAATACCAGATCGGTATCCTTCACGGGAAAATGAAACCCGCCGACAAGGAATTTGAAATGCAACGTTTTGTAAAAGGCGAAACACAGATCATGGTAGCGACCACCGTCATCGAAGTAGGTGTGAATGTGCCGAATGCCTCTGTGATGGTCATTGAAAATACGGAGCGATTCGGCTTGTCGCAACTTCACCAGTTGAGGGGGCGCGTTGGGCGCGGAGCCGAGCAGTCCTATTGTATTTTGATGTCGGGATTCAAACTTACAAAAGAAGCCAGAGAGCGCATTCAAACTATGGTCAGAACCAACAATGGTTTTGAAATTGCGGAAGCCGATCTAAGATTGCGGGGGCCAGGCAACATCCAGGGTACTCAGCAAAGCGGCGTTTTAAACTTCAGGATCGCCGACCTGGCCAGAGACGGAAGGATTTTGCAAACCGCAAGGGAAATTGCCGCCCGAATTTTGGATAAAGACCCAAAGCTCGAAAACCCGCACAACCTACCCCTCCGCAATTATATGGATGCCCGCGGAAAACAGTTCAAAGCATGGAGCCTGATCAGTTGATTTGTGAAGTTTAGAGTTACAAGTCAAGTCAGCCTCTAACCCATAGCTCATAACCTCTAACCTTTAACTTATATCTTCATAAACCGCAAAACTTCCATATCGCCATCGCGGTTGATCCTCAGAAAATAATGGCCGGTTTCCAAGTCACCAACGTTGAGCGTAAGCTTGTCAGCCTCAGCCGGGAAAGTTGCTGCCAACACCAACTGTCCATAAGAATTGAACACTTCTACGGCTGCATCATTGGCCGGCGCTTCGCCGAGACTGATGTCGATGCTGTGGCGGGCAAGGGTTGGATGCAGGGAAACTTCTCCAAGGCTTTTCAATTCCACCACGGCTATGGCGCTGAAAGAAAAAGTGCCGTCGAAATCCACCTGCCGCAAGCGGTAATAGTTGCTGCCTGCAACCGGATGATGATGGATGAATGAATAATGTTGTGAGGTAGTCGTTGAACCGGCTCCCTGTACCATGTCCAGTTCATCGAAGTACCTTCCGTCAGCGCTGTGCTCGATCACGAAGTAGTCGTTGTTTTCTTCGGACACGGTAGTCCAGTTCAGGGATACTTTGGAGGCTTCCAGTTGCCTGGCGGTGAAGGTGGTGAGGGTGATGGGGAGGGGGAATATACATGATGTTTGTTCAGGGCTAGGATATGGAGTTTCGGCAGTGGCATTAGAGGTTTCTCCATCAAGTGCATTGATACCACTAAAAGTCCAATCGGCACAATCAAAATTACCATTGTTAGGAGCTCCGCTATTATTGACAGCCCAACCGTCAAGATATTCCCAACATTCGCCTGTACCACTTGTGTTTTGGTCGCCAAAAAGATCGACTAAATTGGAGTTACAAAATAATTCAATTGCATCATCGCCATTAATACTTGGAACAGTCCCATGAGTAAAACATGGCTCAAACCCAAACCAATTATTAAACTGTGTAATCTCAGTAGCAACCCAAAAACAATCACCAGCATTTACTATTATTGGTTCAAATGTGTATTCTTCTCCATCAGTTCCGCCACCATTATTGGCTGAACCAAATCCATATATACTTAAATTTGGAATGTCAGCAGTAGCGCAAAATTGTACTGCTTTTGGTGTCCCACCCGTTAGTGGGCCATCAATAACCCCAGCGATATAAAGATTACGGCTCATGCCGTTTTTGGGTGAAAAATAGAATATTTACTAATTTTGGTGCAAAAG
>CAZKDA010000140.1:0-12478 GCA_964551455.1 uncultured Saprospiraceae bacterium | reverse complement strand
TTATTTAATTTTAAACTCTAAAACCGGCATCATTTTTTAAATTTCCAAACCAGATATCAGCAACCCAAAATAGTGCAATGAACTTTCTGAAATTATTCGTCATCAATTTGTTTTTTAGTTTGAATTTGCAGGCACAGGTCATCCTCGATAATGCTTCGTTTGAAGGAGTTCGAAAAGACGCTGAAATGCCAAACGGCTGGCATGAATGCAACCCCGGCACAACGCCGGATATCCTGCCGGGTTCCTGGGGTGTATCTACCGAACCTTCCGAAGGAAACTCCTTTTTAGGGTTGATAACCCGCGATAACGGGGAATGGGAGAGCATCGGTCAGCGCCTCAAGGCGCCATTACAAAAGGCCGTTTGTTATACCTTCTCACTGGACCTGGCGCATTCCAAAACCTACAACGGATACAACAATCCCATAAAATTGAAAATCTGGGGCGGCAGAATTCGTTGCGGCAAAGACCAACTGCTGGTGGAAAGCAAGGTCATCTCTCATTCGGATTGGCAAACTTATGAGTTTACGTTTACCCCGGACGACAATCTGAATTATATCATTTTCGAGGCCTCTTTCGATGATGACTCCATCCATCCTTTGAAAGGGAATATCATGATCGACAATTGTTCCGAGATCAAAAAATGCGACCGCGCCTGAAATACTTCCCGGAAATTATTGCTCGGCTTTTTCCTTTAGCCGCATTCCTTCTTCGTCGCTTGACTACTCTGCATCCGCTGCGCAAGTATCCATAAATGAACTATCGTCCAAATATTTCCGTTTGCAATTTAACTTGCAATAAATCTATCTTTGTATGCATCGCTTTGCCCTCCTTCAAAAGAGCAGGAAACCTGGAACGCGAAATCATTTATCCGGCAATGGATCCTATTTTTTTAAAATTACTCAACAGACAACTACTAAGCAAAAATTAATGTGATTATGAATCTGCAATATATTTCTGACAGCACAGGCAAAACAACAGGCGTATTTATTCCCATCTCCGAATGGAATGAACTTAAAGCTAAATACAAAGGCATAGATCAGGAACAAATCAATATTCCTGACTGGCAAAAGGATGAAGTGCGGAAACGCCTAAACAATTATGAAAAAAATCCCGGGCAGGCTTTGGATTTTGACTCTACAATGGATGATATTGAAAAGAATCTTTAAATGTACAAAGCCATTATTTTACCACTTGCCAAAGAGGATATTTCCGAGGCAGTTGCCTGGTTTGAATCCAAACAAGAAGGTCTTGGAAAACAATTTACTCAGGAAGTCCGCAACAAGGTCCTGCTCATTAGAAAAAATCCTGAAATCTCAGCTATCCGCTATGATAAGGTTCGTGCCACTGTACTGGATGTCTTCCCTTTTATGATCCACTACGCCATTGACAAGAAAAAGAAAACCGTGATTATTTCTGCGGTATTTCATACATCACTTGATCCTGACAAGTGGAGGCAAAGAAAAAAATAAAAAGTCTTCGTTCGGTAAAGACTATGCCCGCGCCTGAAATTCTTCCCGGAAATTATTGCTCGGCTTTTTCCTTTAGCCGCATACCTTCTTCTTCGAGCGCCTTTCGCTCTTTGTCCAGGGCATCCAGTTTTTTTCGGAGCGAGTCCCCGTCAATGGTATCCTTTTGTGAATCAACCCATTGTTTCAACTGTTCTTTTTGCTCATCCCAGGTGCCTTTTCTGTCCTGCCAGCTTTCAATTTCGCCGACGAGTTCTCCGCCTTTTTCTTTTACATTGTTCAGCAGGTTTCCAATGTTATCCAGCGCTTTGTCGTATTTTCCATCCTTGAACTTCTCGTATTCCGCTTTCAACAGATCGGCTCCGGCACCAACTATTTCTGCGCCTTTTCCAAATATTTCCTTAGCCTGTTGTTTCTCTTCGGCGGTTCCGAAAAAGTAATTGTAGATCAAAAGTCCGATGACTACCACAATTAAAGTCGAAATAATTTTTCGTATCATGTTCCTTTGATTTTAGTGATTTTTAAACACAAATTTAAGCATTGAATAAGTAACCCCGTTTTTATTTTGACGTTTGCAGGAAAAGTATAAAAAACGTTATGATGTCCAAATAACACTTTCGCACCCTCAATCCGTTTTTAATCCAACATTTTCTATATTTTCGCAGCTTATTTTTTGTTCTTTTTTTTAAAGCGAACTCTAAAATTTTTTCAAAGGTTCACAAATAAGAAATTTTATCAAACACAGCCTGAAACAATGGAATACAATCCAAGAGCAATTGAACTGAAATGGAAAAAGTATTGGGAGGAAAACAAGGTTTTTAAAGTTGAAAATCCCAAACGTGGAACTCCCGCAAAACCAAAATACTACGTACTGGATATGTTCCCGTATCCTTCGGGCGCCGGGCTGCACGTTGGGCATCCGCTGGGTTATATCGCTTCGGATATATTTTCGCGGTACAAACGCATGAACGGGTTCAATGTTTTGCACCCCATGGGTTTCGATGCCTTCGGCCTGCCGGCTGAGCAATACGCCATCCAAACCGGTATCCATCCCGCAGTTTCTACCGACAATAACATCAAACGTTATCGCGAGCAACTGGAAAACCTCGGATTGAGCTTCGACTGGGATCGGCAGGTGAAAACCAGCGATCCGAATTATTACAAATGGACGCAATGGATTTTCCTTATGCTTTTTGGTCATTATTACGATATCGAAACCCAAAAAGCCATGCCGGTGGAGGCTTTAATAAGAGCTTTTGAAAAAAATGGCAACCTTTCGGTCAACGCAACTAATTCTCACTCCGGAAAATTCACTGCCGACGAATGGAAGGCCATGACCCCGAAACAAAAAGACGACGTGCTGATGAATTATCGCCTGGCTTATCGCAAGCTCGGTCAGGTAAACTGGTGCGAAGCACTCGGAACGGTTCTGGCCAACGATGAAGTGAAAGACGGTGTTTCCGAAAGGGGAGGGCACCCTGTGGAGCAAAGGCCCATGCTACAGTGGTCTTTGAGAATTACTGCCTATGCGGAAAGGTTGCTCAACGACCTCGAACTGGTTGATTTTTCTGATGCTCTCAAAGCCATGCAGCGAAACTGGATCGGTCGCTCCGAAGGAGCACAGCTCTTTTTCGAAGTGGAAAACAATCCCGCCAAGGAAGATGTCGGGACAAAACCCGCCCGCACCAGCCCGTATCAGCCCGACTGCGTCATGCGGGCGGGTGCCACAGGCGGGCGGGTGACGCAGTCGGGCTGGATAGAAATCTTTACAACACGACCCGATACCATTTTCGGAGCAACTTTCATGGTTTTAGCGCCAGAGCATCCAATGGTTGCTGCTTTGACCACGCCGGAAAAACAAGCTACCATTGATGCTTATTTGAAATATGTCAATACGCGTACAACCCGCGACCGCATGACCGAGGTGAAAGAAGTAACCGGGGCATTTACAGGGTCTTATGCCATAAACCCGTTCACTAAAACACGCATCCCGATTTGGATCGCCGAGTATGTCCTGCTGGAATATGGAACAGGAGCTATCATGGCCGTGCCCAGCGACGATGAACGAGACCATGCCTTCGCAACAAAATTTGAACTGCCTATCGTGAAGGTAGTTGATAAAACGGAATATCCGGAAGCTGGCCTGCACCAGCCCGACTCCGTCAGGCGGGCGGGCGACAAAGTGGGAACTTTGATCAACTCTGATTTCCTCAACGGAATGCAGGTGCCAGATGCCATCGAAGCCATTACCCGGAAAATTGAAGACATGCAGCTTGGCCAGCGCCGCGTGAATTACAAGCTGAAAGATGCCAACTTCAGCCGACAGAGGTATTGGGGAGAACCGTTCCCGATCAAGTACGACAAAAATGGCGTTGCGCATCCTTTGTCGTTCGACCAGTTGCCTTTGCAGCTTCCGGAGATGGAAGACATCAGTCCGGGCAAAGACGGGAAGTCGCCTTTAGCAAAAAATGAGGAATGGGTCAATTCGGAAAAGGGATTCACTTATGAAACCGACACCATGCCCGGATACGCAGGTTCTTCCTGGTATTTCCTCCGCTACATGGATGCAGCGAACGACAAGGAACCGGTGGGGCAGGATGCCGTCAATTACTGGCGGGATGTCGATCTGTACGTCGGCGGCACGGAACACGCTGTCGGTCATTTGATGTACGCGCGGTTTTGGCACAAATTCCTTTTTGATAAAGGTATCGTACCATCAGTCGAGCCTTTTAAAAAACTGGTCAACCAGGGGATGATACAGGGCAGGTCACTCATTATGCAGGTTTTTGGAACCGAAAATGTTGAGGCTTACCGGGAGATTCATGTTCCGGTTGAGTTTGCCGATGAGCATGACCGGCTGTATCTGGATAAATTTGAAATTTTGAAAAATTCCATCAATAAATTTGAGGATGTTGAATTGGTTTCCGCAAAACCGAGTTCATCGAAAACCCGCCCGATCCGGGACGGGCGGGCCGGAAGTTATGTGATCAAATCCTTTGATGAAGATGGCATGGAATACATCCAGGTGTACCCTTTGATCGAAAAAATGTCCAAATCAAAATTCAACGTGGTCAATCCCGACGATGTCGTTGAAAAATACGGCGCCGATTGTTTCCGGATGTACGAAATGTTTTTGGGACCAATTGAGCAATCAAAACCCTGGGATACCAACGGGATCGAAGGAGTGTCGAAATTTTTAAGAAAATTCTGGAATTTATTTTTTGATAAAAATGGAAATTTCAGCCTCAGCGATGAGGAGCCTTCCAAAGAAGCATTGAAAGTTTTGCACACGGCCATCAAAAAAGTAAGTGAGGACATTGAACGTTTTTCGTTCAACACCTGCGTCAGCGCATTTATGATGGCAGTCAACGACCTGAAAAGGCTCGATTGCAATAACCGTAAAATCCTGGAGCAACTGGTTTGTCTGTTGGCTCCATTTGCACCGCATCACGCTGAAGAATTATGGCAGCGGCTGGGGCACCTGCGTGAGGGCAAAAGCATCATTGATGTTCCGTTTCCGAAAGTCAATGAGGAATATTTGAAGGAGGATTCGATAAAATATCCTATTGCAATCAATGGCAAGACCAGGGCTTTTGCCAATTTTCCGGCGGATGCTTCAAATGACGAGATCGAGAAAGCCGCTGTGGAAATGGAGGATATTCAGAAATGGACGGAAGGTAAATCCGTGAGAAAAGTGATCGTTGTGCCAAACCGGATGGTGAATATTGTGGTAGGATAACCCGCCCGCCTGATCCCTCTTTTTCAGGATTCAAAAAAAAGCGGGATCGGGCAGGATTGTAAACCTGCCTTTGCCGCCTGCCTGAATGCTCTTGGCAGGCAGGTCAGGCAGGTCACGACAGTAACGAAAAAGTCCGCCCAGGCTATAGAGTCGGGGCGGACTTTTTTGTTTTAAAACAGCGAATAGCAACTTTACATTAAAAGGGTGATTATTTGCAAAGCGGCCTCGATATTTTTATTTTTTCAATTTCTTGTTGTGTTTTTCATCTGTTGTGTGTGAGATGAGTTACACTGTTCTGGTTAAAAAACGAGACCTATTCCCTGTTTTGGATTTGGATGGCAAAAGATCGGAATCTTTTGCCGGTAAATGGTCTGGCGGACTCATATTTTATTGGTTTTAAAAGATTTGAAAAGGTTATGTAATTTTAATGAGTTAAAAAAAAGTGTGAGGAAATTGATTCCGGTTAAGTTTTTTCAGGTATCCTCTTTTGGTTTTACTTAAAAAACTTTTGCAATATATTAATATTCTTTAGAAAGTCAAATCGACAGGATAATAAATTAATTTTTTATAAAATTTCGATAAAGAATTTTGATATTAGGAGAATTTATTGATATTTTGTCGGCTTGCTTTATTCTTTCCAAACTCCAGTTTCCATGTTTTCGGAATAATAAAATTCACTGGTTTTCAACCTTGAATTTTACTCAAAGCCCAAGCCGATCCTATTGAAATTCTGAAAAATGATTAAATTAGAGTTTTCTATGAGGATCATACCCATAACATTTCCTGTTGCATCACCTAATGTTTAAATTTACCTGATAATTTTTTAAAGGAATGCTTATGCTTGCCATTTTCCGACGATATGCAGTTGTGGCTTTGGTTATGTTTGGTTGCAGTTTGAATATCAACGCACAGATCCAGTCCGTTTTTCATAATAATACCGCACCCGGAGTTCATCCAACAAACAATATTCATTTCGCTCAGCCGAACCCAAGCGTCTGCGGTTTGAATTTTCCGATATTCGACAATAGTTGTACGGCTTCGCATGAATACGACATTCTGATAAGCGGTCTTGTTCCCGACCAGTTGGGCGTCAATGTGATCCTCGAAGAAGTCCGGATCATCATTCAGCACACCTGGAACAGCGATCTGGATATTACGTTGAAATCCCCCAACAACGTAGTCGTCGAACTAAGCACGGATAACGGTTCGGGCACAGATAATTACGGCGACCCTTCAGATAATACCTGCTCCAATTACACTGCCTTTACAATGAGTGGATGCCAGTTGATCACCGGCGGGGTAGGGCCTTTTATCGGAAGCTACGTCCCCGAAGGCGATTTCGACGACTTCCACGACGGAAGCAATCCGAATGGCATCTGGACGCTCCAGGTTTGCGACGATGCTCCGGATGATGTCGGTGTATTGCATTTTGTAGAATTGGTCTTTTCGGAGGTGGTTTGCAGCGTTCCAACGGATCTGGCTGTTGAAAATTTTGATTCCACTTCCGTTGAATTAACCTGGTTGACGGATACTTGTACCCAAACGATCATTGAATATGGCGCTCCGGGATTTTCGCCCGGCAATGGCGCTTCAGCCGGCGGTGGCGTAGTGGTATCTGTTCCATGCCCCGTTTCACAGCCTTTTCAGGTAGATGGATTGACACCCGAAACCGAATACGAAATTTACGTGCGGACAGCCTGCCCGAGTGGCGGTTTTACAAAAAATTCATGTCCGGCGTTTTTTAAAACAGATTGTACCACTCCGCCAATAACACTATCAGAAAATTTCGATGCACAGACACTTTGTGGCACCAGTTGCGCAACGGTTTGCGAGATCACAGGCTTGTGGTCAAACAGCAACGAGGATGATTTCGATTGGCTCGTCGATGAAAACGGAACCATTTCCGGGAGCACCGGACCATCCGATGACGTAACGGGCGGCGGAAATTATATTTATATCGAAACCTCCGGCACCAATTGCCAGGATGGCAACCGCGCCGACCTCGTTTCCAATTGCCTCCAGTTCATCGCTGAAAGCGAATCCTGTCACCTTTCTTTTTATTATCACATGTACGGCGCTACAGTTGGTACGCTCAACCTCGACATTTCAACCGATGAAGGTTTATCCTGGACAAATTTGTGGTCACTCACGGGCAACCAGGGTGATCGCTGGGAAAAAGTATTTATCGATCTCAGTGCATACGACAGCCAGGTAGGAAAGTTGAGGTTTTCGGGCTACGGCGGCGACAGCTTCAGCGGCGATATGGCCATTGATAATATCCAGCTTTACGGTTCGATTGCTCTTGGCGATCCTTCATTTACTTATTATCTGGACAATGACGGCGATGGCTTTGGTGATTTGAACACTCCCTTACTGGCTTGCGCAACTACGCCTCCTCAAAATTATGTTGCTAATGCTGATGATTGTGACGACAGCAACAATCTCGTGAACCCCAATGTTACGGAGATCCCCTGCAACGGAATCGATGAAAACTGCAATGGCATGGCTGATGATCCCATTTTGCCCGATCCCGCCATTTCCAACACCGACGCATGTTATGGCGCCTCAGCTTTGCTCATGGGAGCGGGTGATCTTTATTGGTTCGATGCAGCAGAAGGAGGAAATCTGATCCATGCAGGCAATGAATTCCAATCAGGGATTTTGACAGAGGATACGGTTTTTTACGTCATTGATTCGCTCGATGCTTCCTGCAAAAGTCAGCGGATCGCGGTGAATGTCACCGTAAATCAAAACCCTGACCTTGCAACCAATGACGCGCCAGTTATTTGCGCGGGTGAATCCTTTGACCTGGAAAGCATCGTAATTTTTGATGCAAATAATACAAATGGCGTATTTACTTTTCACAGCGGAACACCGGCGGATTCTTCAAATCAACTGACAAACCCGGTCGTTTCTCCAACCGCTACGCAATCATTTTTCATATTGTCAACAACAAGCGCCGGATGTACAGATGAGTTGGAGGTTGAAATTATGGTCAACTCAACGCCGGAGGTTTCAATCCATCCTGCCGATACCACCCGGATTTGTAAAAACAAATCGCAGATCCTGACCGCTAATTACGAAGGAGGAGGTTTGCCGCCATTTTCTTATGAATGGAGCAACGGCTCGCCCAACCTTATAACCGCTATCGCCGCCGGGTCTTCCGGCAATATTGAGACCGTTTGGTTCTCTATTTCAGACGCCAATGGTTGCAACCGACAGGATACCGTTTACTTAGAAACCGTTGAAAGCATTACCACCGCTGCCAGTA
This sequence comes from uncultured Saprospiraceae bacterium, assembly GCA_964551455.1. Taxonomy (GTDB): domain Bacteria; phylum Bacteroidota; class Bacteroidia; order Chitinophagales; family Saprospiraceae; genus JAHDHW01. The sequence goes on along the minus strand of CAZKDA010000140.1, from coordinate 4,002 downwards.
ATTCCGTTGACGTTACCTCCTGCGGCGGAAATGACGGTTCGATCACTATTACGCCGCTTGATGGTATCCCGCCTTATGAAATTTCCTGGAGCGGCCCCGTGAACGGAACGGTTTCAAATATCAATGGGAGCTACACGATTGAAAACCTGGAGCAGGGCGCGTACAGTGTTCATATTTCGGACAACAATCCTTATGGTTTGGATTGCAACCTGACCATTCCCATCATTATCGTCAACGGGCCTTCCGCAACCGTCGATTCGAATATCATAACCACTCCGGCGGGTTGTGCAGGCGCTGAAGACGGTGCGATAGATATTTCCGTCAGCGGAAATGCGCCGATATTTTTATGGAGCAATGACGCTACCACTGAAGATATTTCAGGTATCCCGGCAGGCTTTTACAGTGTGACCATTACTGATGGTTTGTGTAACAACATCATTTCTGATATCGAGGTGATTGAACCGGATACTTTTAGCTACAATTTTACTATTTCACAACCGGACTGTTTTGGTGGAAATAATGGTGAAATTGATCTAAACCTCGCCGGTGGGACAGCGCCCTACAATATCTTATGGAATAATAATGAAAACGGGACACAGGTCAGTGATCTCGAAGCCGGAAACTATACCTTCACACTGACGGACGCAAACGGTTGTCAATTCAATTCGGACACGATAATTGTTACCCAACCTGCCTTGATCGAATTCGACGTGGTTGAAGTCATCCATACCCCATGTTTTGAATCCGGCGACGGAAGTATCGATATCGGGGTGTCGGGTGGAACGTTACCTTTTCAATATTTTTGGTCAAACGGAGCGATCACGAAAGACTTGGATCAGTTGAGCGCTGGAGATTACAACCTTACCGTTGTCGATGCAAACGGTTGCAGCGGTGAATCACCCGTAATTTCAATCACAGAACCTGAATCTCTGGCTTACAACATTCTAACTTTCCAAGCCCCTTCCTGCAACAACTTATCCGATGGAATTATCGGTGTTGAGATTTCAGGAGGCACGTCTCCTTTTTCCTATGAATGGAGCAACGGGAACGAAACCGCCGAAGCAGATAGTCTAGCTCAGGGAATTTATAGCCTGACTGTTACAGACCTCAACGGTTGCGAAATAAAGATCACTGAACTCGAACTTGTCGCGCCAAATGTGATGACCATAGAGCCGGAGTTTTTACAAAATAATTTCTGTTTTGGATTGTCAGATGGCGAAATTGATGTGTCGGTCAGCGGAGGTACAGCGCCATACAATTTCCTCTGGAGTAATGACGCAACAAGCGAAGACCTTGATGGCCTTGAAGCCGGAACATACCAGTTGGCCGTAACAGACGCTAATGGTTGCACGGCGGTTTCCAGCGAATTTTTAATTGTGGAAAACAACTTTTTCGAGGCAACTCCGGATTTAATAAACCCCGTAAGTTGTAATGCCTTTTCCAACGGCAGTATTTATCTTTCGATGAATGGCGGAACAGCGCCTTTTTCTTATGACTGGAACAATGGCGAAGAGACGGAAGATATTGAAAACCTCCCTCCCGGAGATTATTTTGCTACCATTACCGATGCCAACGGTTGTATTTCACACACGGATACTTTTGTCATTTCAGAACCTGCCCCTTTGCTGATAGACATCATTTCTGTGGAAAGCCCAATCTGTAACGGATTGGAAAACGGCAGCATCGAAGTCCAGGTCAGCGGTGGCGGTGGAAATTATATTTATAGCTGGAACAATGGAGTTACAAGCGAGGACCTTTCAAATATTCCAGCGGGGATGTACCAGTTGACTATCCTCGATGGCAATGATTGCGTGGCCTCCAGTGAGATCATTGACCTCACACAGCCGGAGATCATCCAGATCGGGGTCGATACTGTTGTGAATGTGAGTTGTTCCGGAATAGAGGAGGGGAGTATCGAAATCAATGTTGCCGGAGGCATCACTCCTTATCAATTTGATTGGAGCAATGGTGAAGTATCCCAAAACCTCGAGGAAATTACTTCCGGGTTTTATGCCGTTACCGTCACCGATTTCAATGGTTGCAGCGCGATTTTATCCTCTATCGAAGTAGAGCAGTTGAACGAAGGATTCCAGATCGAGCCTGATATGGTTGTGAATGTTTCCTGTAACAATGCCCAGGATGGTAGTATTTCCATTTCCCTGACCGGTGGAACCCAGCCGTTTCAATACAACTGGAGCAACGGGATCATTACTTCCGAAAATGACAACCTGCAAGGGGGAACTTACGACGTGACGGTGACCGACGCCAACGGTTGTGTCAGCGTTTCTTCACTCATTGAAATTTCAGAGCCTGATCCCTTGCAATATGTTGTGGCCGATGTTGGACACAACGACTGTTTTGAAGCAAGCGACGGGTTTTTGGAAATCGATGTTTCCGGCGGGACAGACCCGTACAGCTTTTTGTGGAGCCACGGCGATACCACGCAAAATGCCTACGATCTGTCAGCCGGACTTTATGAACTCACCGTAACAGATGCCAACGGTTGCTCAACGACAACAGCCAATCCACTGGAAATTCAGGCTCCGTTAAGTAATATTGAGGTTTCCGTATTATCTCAAAACCATGTGCTTTGTTTTGGATTGCAAAACGGCAGCATCTCGCTTTCCGTAACCGGCGGATTGACGCCTTACCATTTTTTGTGGAATAATGGCGATACCACCTCGGCGATCACCCAGCTTTCCGGAGGCATTTATATATGCGAAGTGAGCGATGCCAACTTTTGTGTAACCGAAGAAATCGTGGTCGAGATCATCGAACCCGATATGCCGCTGAATGTGGATAGTGTTTTGGTTACCGATGTATTTCTCTGCAATGATTCTACGGGCAGCATTTCCGTTTTTATGGGTGGAGGAACTCCGGAATACAACTATTTGTGGAGCAACGGAGATACAACGGGAGCGATTGAAAACTTACATCCGGGTTTTTACGAATTCACTGTTACCGACCAAAACGGTTGTTTTTTGAACTCCGAAACTTATCAAATTGACACCCCTCCCGACGACATTGAATTGGTCACGGGATCGACGCCCGAAACACTGGGCTTTTCAAACGGAACGGCTACAGTTGAAGCTTCAGGGGGCACTCCGCCCTATATCTATCAATGGGATGGAAATGCAAACTCACAGACTGATCCGACAGCTACCGGCCTGAGTACGGGAACTTACGAAGTGACTGTTACCGATGCCAGAAATTGCATCGCTGTGGCTTCAGTGGAAGTCGAGTTTATTACAAAAACCGACCTTCCTGAGATCGTTGAGCAGATCAAGCTTTTTCCAAATCCCACGGATTCCAAAACCAGGTTGCAAATGAAATTGTCAACACAGGCGGCTGTAACACTTGAAGTTTTTTCGGTGTTGGGAAACCGGCTTTTTTTGGTTGAAAAACAAACTGCCGAACTGGATGAATTGATTAACCTTTCACACTTTGCTGCCGGAGTTTATTATTTAAAGATCAGCATCGACGATCACGCCGCAATTACGCAGAAAGTCGTTTTCACACCCTGACCGGTTTCAAAAAAATAACAATTAATGCATAAGTTACTTTGCTGTTCAATATCAGCGAATTAGATGAACCGTTGCCAGATATTTTAACAATTGCAAAATTTCTGTCAATGAATCTGCGCATAATTGCTTATTTTCGGGAAGCTTTCATGTCGAATGTTGTTGCATTTTTCAACTCAATCCGTTTCAACTCAAAATTTATCACCTTCAAAACTTTATCGATGAGAACTTTTATGTACAACTCACTCGTAGTTTGCTTTTGCTGTTTGGCAATCAATTTTACCATTCAGGCACAAACGGCGCAGGCTAAGGCACAGGTTTCACAAGCCACCTATTTGGGTAAAACAAGACCGCTTCACAACCGGGCGCCTGTTCCTCCTCCGAATAACAATGTGAAAAAACAGGAGAGAAAGAAAAACTATCCCAAAGCGCCGGAGAACTTCAAAGATAATGTGCCCATGAGCAACAACAACCCCAACCC
>CAZKDA010000139.1:0-12493 GCA_964551455.1 uncultured Saprospiraceae bacterium | reverse complement strand
TGAATCCCACCTTTGCGGTGAACCTCGTGGAAACAATATGCGAAGGAGAGAGCGTCAGCATTGGCGGAAATGATTACAACACCAGCGGCAACTACTCCGAAGTTTTAACAACAACAACCGGTTGTGACAGCATCATAAACCTCAACCTCACGGTGAATCCCACCTTTGCGGTGAACCTCGTGGAAACAATATGCGAAGGAGAGAGCGTGAGCATCGGTGGGAATGTTTATACCACAAGCGGAAATTATTCAGAAACCCTGACCACAACAACCGGCTGCGACAGCATCGTAAACCTCGAACTCACGGTGAATCCCACCTTTGCGGTAAACCTCGTGGAAACGATTTGCGAGGGAGAGAGCGTGAGCATCGGTGGGAATGTTTACACCACCAGCGGCAGCTACTCTGAAGTTTTGACTTCAATAAATGGTTGCGACAGTATCGTGAATCTGGAACTGACGGTTTACGACATTTACACAACAACGGTGAATGCGAATATTTGTGAGGGGGAGGAGTATATAATCAATGGCGAGGTCAAGACCATAGCAGGAGTTTACACGGATACGGTTACGAGTCCGGTGGGATGCCCGGTGGTATTGATCACGAATCTGAGGGTTTATTCGGTTTATGAAAATTCTGTTGGAGTGACCATTTGTGAAGGAGAAAGTTATCATGCAGGTGGAGGGGATCAGACCGATGCCGGCGTTTACACGGATATTTACACAACAGTAAATGGTTGTGATAGCATTATACATACTTTTCTTTCGGTGAATCCTGCTAATGAAACTTCTGTTGCAGCAGAGATTTGCGATGGAGAGAGTTATTTTGCCGGCGGCGATTATCAAACTGTTCCGGGAGTTTATACGGATAGTTTTACAGCTATAAACGGATGTGATAGCATTGTAATCACTGATCTGCAAGTGTTGCCTTATTTTACCACGAGCATGAGTCATCAATTGTGCGAAGGGGACAGCATCCAGATCAGCAACACCTATCAAACAGAAGGCGGGGTATATTCCGAAATACTCGAAAGCCAATCGGGTTGCGACAGCATTATTAACCACGTTGTAGAAATTCTTCCCGTCATTCAAACTTTTGTGGAAGACGTGATCTGCGAAGGTGATAGCATCTTTTTGGGCGGGGCCTATCAATTTTCTGAAGGAGAATTTATTGACCAATTTGTCAGCGGCGGGGGTTGCGACAGTATCGTAACGACCACCCTGTACATTGAACCTCATGTGGAATTGTTTGGCGAAGACGAGGAGATTTGTTTCGGTGAAACCGTACAACTATTTGTAACAGGAAGCGATCAAGTCCAATGGACACCAGATTACGGCCTGAGCTGCACGGATTGCCCTGATCCTGTTGCGTCTCCGGGAGTGACGACGACTTACACCGTAACTTCACCAAGCTGCCAGGGTACTACGGTTTTTACTGAAATAACCGTGATCGTCAATCATCAGGCATCGTTACACCTGACGCAAAGTGGCGGCGCCGTTCAGAGTGATCCCGTAACGCTTTTTGCATCTTCCAACGATCCGGATGCCCTGATCACATGGTATGCCAACGGAGAAATAGTTTGCGAAGATTGCAATGAGTTCGTACCTGAACCGGGAGAAAGCCTCATTTACTTTGTGACGGTGGAGAATGAGTTTGGTTGTATTAATTCCGATGAGCTATACCTGGATATTGAAGATGCGTGCAATTACGCCAATTTTGAAGTTCCGAACATGATATCTCCAAATGGCGATGGCAACAACGATCTTTTCAGGATCAGGTATGAAGGTGTTGCGGACATATCCGTGCTGCGGATTTTTAACCGCTGGGGAGAACTGGTTTATGAAACCAATAATATCGAGAAATACTGGGATGGCACCTTCCGCGGTGAAAGCCTGAACCCTGGCGTTTACGTGTATTATTTTGAAGGTTATTGCCTTGATAATAAACCATTTATCAGGTCGGGGAATATTACTTTGCTCAAATAGAAAAACTCCGGCATTCCCGCTTGAAACGACTTTCAAATTGTTTTAAGATTCAAAACAGTACTTTTTGACATTGCGGTAGGGTGTCAATTTAAATACTGTTTTCACAATGGTTTTTCAATAATTGACTGGTTTTGTTTGCACACAAAAAATCAACCGGCTGTTGGCATGAAAGTTGGATTTTTAGCATAGCGCCGACCTTGCTGAAAAATCCTATTTCCGTGAATTATTCCCTCCGGTATAAATCCCCGCAACACTTCTTTACCCACAAATGCCATGAAAAATCCCTTGCCGAGTTTTTTACTTGTTTTTCTTTGTTTCAATCTGGTGAGCCTGTCCGCTCAGGATGTGCATTTTTCACAGATCCATGCTTCGCCCATGCTGCTCAATCCGGCGATGACGGGGTTGTTTACGGGAGATCTGCGTTTTACGGCCAATTCGAAAAGCCAGTGGCAAAACATCACAAACGGCTATAAGTCCATTGCCGGGTCCTTCGACATGAAGGCGATCAATTTTGGAAATGGTGATATATTTTGCGGGGGATTGCAATTGCTGACCGATCGCGCCGGCGATCTGAATTTTAAAACCAATTCGGTGGGGTTGAATTTTTCATATTTGAAAGCTATGGACAAAGGGAAAAACTTCATTTCATTCGGCATCCAGAATGCCGTGGTTTCAAGCAGTGTCGATTATTCCAAGATCATTGCTTTCGACGATGAGCCTGCCATTCGCGATGGCGCCACCAACCAGATCAACTTCTGGGACATTTCCGCCGGGGTCGGCTGGTACCACAGTTTTGATAAAAATAATGCTTTTCAACTGGGCGCTTCGATGAACCATATCAATAAGCCTTACGTCTCCTTTTTCGGCGACACTTCAGACGATCCGGGGCTTTTCCTTTTTAGAAAGATCGTGCTCCACGGAACGGGAGATTTTAAGCTGAGCAGAAAATCCATGCTCAGGCCAAGTTTTTTGCTGGCCATACAGCATCCCCACCGGGAAACCACGGTGGGTACTTTCTGGAAATATAAAGCCGGCAGAGATTTCCGGCAGGACAATCCTACCGCCATTTATTTCGGCGCCTGGATAAGGACGCATATTTCGAAATATAAATTCGGAACCGATGCCCTTATTGCCGCACTTCGGATAGATATTCAGAATACCTTCATAACATTCACATTCGACATGAATGTTTCTAAGCTCAAAAAAGCGACCTACGGCAACGGAGGCCCGGAGTTTTCCATCGTCCAGATCATCGATTTGAAAAACAAAAAGAAGAAACGATTTCCAAAGGTCGAGTGCCCAGATTTTTTTTATTGAAAACAACATAAGGGATTAGACTTCAGACTTTAGACGATAGACACCAATACACCACAACACCACATCGGAGCGAAGCGAATCCCGCTTTTTCGAGAAAAAGCGGGACGATGAAATCGGGAACACCACATCGGAGCGAAGCGTAGATCCCGATGAAATCGGGAACACCAATACACCATAACACCACAACACCACAACACCAACACACCAACACACCACAACTTTTGCCCCATTACTAATTTCCAGCCTTGCCCGCTTTCCAGCTTTTTTTTATTACAAAATTCAAATTTGCAGAATACCAAAACGCCAGTGCTGATGCAGACCGGGACGCGCATGGGGTTTGGTATGGGTTTTGATTTCTTTAAAAAGAATTTCAATATGTTTTAACATTTTGTAAACCAGCCTGTGAAAATACCGAACGCTGCAATGAGCGGCAAGATTTGAATAAATATTTTTTGCAGTACCCCCTGCTCAACGATATTCAAAATTCTGTTAACCAATTAGCAGGAAAGTTATTTTTAAAAATCAACAACTAATGAGATTAACCCGTTACCCCGGACTGACATTATTCATAGTCCTTGCTGCCTTTCTGACCACTCCATTGCAAGCCCAACTCCACTTTGAAGGTCTGATCTTTGACGGCATGAACCGCCCACTGCTCGAAAATGCCAGCTCGGTAGATATTAGTCCCGATGGAGCGCATGTTTATTCGGCCAGTTACGGCGATAATGCCATTAGTGTTTTTGACCGGAATGTAACCGCTCCACCTTCTTCGGGTATGTTGAGTTTTATAGAAACCAAAAAAAACGGGATTGATGGCGTTGAAGGTTTAAGCGGCGCATTTTCACTCGTGGTAAGCCCGGATGGGCGTCATGTTTATGCAGCTGGGTCGCTGGATAATTCGGTTGTCGTTTTCAGCCGCGACCAGTTGTCCGGAAGCCTCACTTATCTGACCAATTACAGCAACGGAACAAACGGCATTTACGGCATCACAGGCGCTTACTACATCGATATGCCGCCGGATGGCAACCATGTTTACGTAACCGGGCCGGATGACAATTCCGTTGCCGTTTTTAGGCGCAATGTCATCACGGGAGAATTAACCTTGATACAGGTTTTGGAAGATCAATCCGGCGGGGTCAACGATTTGAATTATCCGCTGGCGCTTACCATTAGTCCTGACGGAAAAAATGTTTATATCACCAGCTTTGGCGATTATGCCCTGAATGTATTTTCACGCAACTTGGACACCGGAGAACTGACTTTTATGGAAGCGCACAAAGAAAACCAAGGGCCGATAAATAGCCTGGAGGGCGCTTATGGGGTTGCAGTTTCTCCGGATGGCAAACACGTTTTAGTTACCAGCCAGGACGACAGCGCTTTGACAGTTTTCGAACGCGAATTAACAACCGGAGAATTGACCTACATCGCAGCCTATTTCGACGGCCAGGATGGCGTATCCGGGATTTCAGGATCGACCATGGTAAGCATCAGCGCTGACGGTAATTATGTATATGCAAACGGAACGAATGATGATGCGTTAGCCATATTTAGCAGGGATACTGAAACAGGAGGTTTGCTTCATCTGAGTACGACCTATAATGGTTCGAATGGCATAAGCGGGATGGGATATCCATTGGTGATGACGCCGTCCAGGGATGGAATGAATATGTACGTAGCGGGTTTCGGATCGGCTTCTATTGTTACTTTTGAAATTGATGAAAATACCGGGGCCTTGAATTTCCTGGATAACGAAACGGGAGCCGGGATGGGAATTTCCGGCTTGGACGGCGCTACTGCCGCAGTTGTAAGCCCCGATGGAAATAACTTATACGCCGCCGGTAATAACGCCGATGCGCTTTTGGTTTTCAACCGAAATAGTCAAAGCGGGATGTTGGATTATGTTCAAAAATTTGAGGATGGAGCGGCAACCGATGGCCTCAACGGCATCAATGCCATCATAGTCAGCGACGACGGAGAACACGTTTATGCCACCAGCTTTTGGGATAAAACCGTTGTGCTTTTCAATAGAGATCTGTCTGACGGAACACTCACTTACGTCGAACAATACAAAGATGACCTTGGCGGTATTGATGGCCTCAACGGCGCCAACGATATTTTCATCAGCCCGGATGGGAATCACGTTTACGTGACCGGATTTTGGGAACATGCTCTCGCGGTTTTCAGCCGCAATACCGGAAACGGTAAGCTCACTTTCTTACAAGTATTCAAAGACGGCGTGAGCGGAGTAAACGGCCTCAACAGGGCCAGCGCCGTGAAGGTAAGTCCGGATGGAAAACACGTTTATGTCGCCGGACATTTTGATAATGCCATTGCCATTTTCAGCAGAAATACAACCAATGGAACGCTTACATACCTGGGGATCATTCAAGACGGGTCGAACGGCGTCGATGGCCTCGACCGGGTGAATTCTTTGGTTTTAAGCCCCGATGGATTGCAACTGTATGCCACCGGCTTCAACGACGATGCGATTGCCGTTTTTAACAGAGACAGCAATGATGGCTCGTTGACTTATATCACCAACCTGAAAAATGGCGTCAATGGAGTAACCGGCATGAATGGACCTTCCAGGGTTTGCATCAGCAACACGGGAGAACGCATCTATGTATCCAGCAGCAACGACAATGCTTTAGTGGCTTTTAACAGAAATCCCGACGACGGTTCGATCACTTTCGAAAACACTGTTTTTAATACCAACACAGGAGTAAATGGTCTGAGTGGTGTGCAAAACGTTACGGTCAGTCCGGATGATAAACATATTTACACTTCCGCGAATATCGATCATGCCATCGCCATTTTCAGTTGTACTTATTTTATTACAAACAACACAACTATTTGTGAAGGTGAAAGTGTTGCGATTGGTGGCAATGTTTACAACGAAACGGGAACTTATACGGACACGATCGGTGCGGGAGGTTGCAAAGCCATTGTAACGTTGGAGTTGAAAGTCCATCCGGCCAGCACGGTGATCGATGCTGAAATTTGCAACGGAGACAGTTATACCGTTGGCAACAGCAGTTATAATACAACGGGAACGCACGTTACTCAACTGGTTTCTTCAGCAGTTTGCGACAGCACCGTCACCCTGAATCTGACCGTGGTGGATGCCTTTGAGAACATCAATGCCGATGCAGAAATCTGTCATGGAGCGTCCTACATTTTCGGCAGCCAGACCTTAACCGCCAGTGGCACGTATGAAGAAACCTTTACAACTGCTTTTGGTTGCGACAGCACGGTGATCCTGGATTTGACCGTAAAACCTGCTATCGAAACTACCTTGAACGAAGATATTTGCCAGGGCGACTTTTATGTTTTTGGTACACAAAACTATATTTCGGAAGGCACTTTTGTAAAAACCTTTTCAGCCGTGAGCGGATGCGATAGTACGGTGACTTTGAACCTGACCGTTCACAGCTTATACGCTACGATCAGCGAATCTATCTGTGAAGGCAATGGTTTTGAACTGGGCAATGAGATATATTATGATGCCGGGACTTATATCGTTTTCGTGGAATCACCCGCCGGTTGTGAAACCGAAGTTACATTGCATTTGGCCGTAGAGCCAACCCCTTCATCTTCTATCACGGAAGAAATTTGCGAAGGGGAATCTTATACTTTTGCGGGAGAAAACATCACCCTCAGCGGCGTTTATACGAACAGCTTCCCGGTTCAAAACGGTTGTGACAGCATCGTGACGTTAAACCTGACAGTTCATACTACTTCAACTTATCTGGATGAAACCATTTGTGAAGGCGAGTCTTTCGAATATGCAGGAGATATTTACTCGACAAGCGGCGACTGGGAGTTTACATATACTGCCACCAGTGGATGTGGCGACAGCACCGTTTTCCTTTCGCTAATTGTAGAATCCTCTGAATCGATACTGGATATCACAATTTGTGAAGGAGGCTCCTACACGCTGGGCGATCAGACTTATACGCAAAGCGGAACCTATTTCGATGATATCCTGACGGATGCCGGCTGCGAAGTGAGCGTCACGCTCAACCTGTCTATTTCCGAAAACGAGGTTGTAGAACTGGAAGAAACGATCTGCTCCGGTGAATCCTTCACGGTTGGCAATATGACCTATTCGGAAAGCGGGTCTTTCACCACAACGCTCAGCTCATCGCTGGGTTGCGACAGCACGGTAAACCTTACGCTCTTTGTGCTGCCTCCGATAGAAACCACTGAAACCATCATAGACAATACCGGCGGCAACAACGGATCAATCACCATCAATGTCAGCGGAGGAACCGCGCCTTATGAATTCTTGTGGAGCAACGGCGCCACTACGCAAAATATCAGCCAGTTGAACGGAGGAGTTTACACACTCACGATCACAGATGCCATTGGTTGTGAAAATGTGCTGACCTATACCGTAGGCGGAATCACCGGCCTGGCTGCTCAGCCGGAATTGCCTTTCGATTTACTGATCTACCCGAATCCCGTAAACCGGGGCGGGGTTGCAACGCTCGAATTCGATGTTCAAAGCAACCACAGGATAATCCTGACGGTTTACGATGGCATTGGAAAATCAGTCCACAAGGAATCATTTGAAACCGGAACCGGCAAGGCCAACCGTTTGGTACGCGTTCCGACCATGCCCGGATTATACTTAATACAAATCCTTTCCGATGACGGCTCCGGAAAAACATTTGAAATCGCCGTCCAATAAAAAATATAAGCTCTCAAAAAACCAGACAAGCCCTGTAACCTGAAAAGTTACAGGGTTTTTTGTTTTCCGGAGAATAATCGCCCGGCTGACCGGGCGACGGGGATTTTAGGGGATTGTAGGGGATAATTCCGGCAAAGCCGGAATTATCCCCTACGATCCCCGTTCCGGCGCAGCCGGAACAATCCCCTGATTTTCATACATACATTTTGATAATACGAAAAATACCGGCTTCGAGGTATTTACCAGCGCCCAATTCAGACTTATCTTTGTGCTGTATTTAATGAGGACAACATACCATACTTTAAGAAACGAAACCATAACCAAACAACAACCAAAACCAAAACTTAAAGACAAGCATTTTAACCAAACCAAACTTATTTTTTTACACACGGGACACGACAAAAAACGAATCTTACAATTTTTTTAAACGGAACCATTTAGCATCGGGGGCAAAACGAAAACAAAACTATGAGAAGAACAATTTAACCAAAACTTTCCCACTTTAACTTCTCAATCATTTATCTTCGATCTTTTCCGGTCTCAATTCCTCCCGCTTGAATTTCAAATTCCCCTTCTATTTTTTACGCCGACAATGGTGTTTCGCATTTTGATGCGGAAAATATATTTTTTTTAAACACCTCCCCCCGGCTGGTTTTTCTACCGGCTTCGGAATTTACAATTTTGACTATAACAAATTGAACTATGAGACTTTTCTATTCAATCATCAGTATAATTAGTTTTGCCATCTCTCTGCCAGCGCAATCGGCTTTGAAAACATCGGAAGCTCGTGGTACTTTTTATATCACCGACACCGATTGCCACAACCAGGATCCTTCTGACGGGATCATCTGGCCATGCGATATTGAAACGATTGATTGCCGGGTGCTTTCCTCGCCTTCCACTACCGGCCAACCCATAGTATCCGCTGCTTTTAAAAATCAGGTAAAAATTACTTTTGAAGACTTGTCCACCCAGGCTATATCTTCGGAATGCCGCAATTTGCTAAGAAAATGGACGGTGACAGATACTCTTGCGAATAAACAGAACAGTGAAAAGGGAACATGGGAATACACCCAAAAAATAAGGATTATCCGATCAACACCTCCCGTTTTTACTTCCGAATCAACCGACCAGGAGTTTTGCATCTACAAATACGACTGCAGTCCGGGCTTTATCCACCTGAAAGCCGATGCGACCGACGATTGCACACCCGAAGCGAGGTTGGACTACTTTTATGAAATTGATCTGAATAACGACGGGAGCATTGACTTTACAGGAAATACAAATGACGCCGGAGGGATCTATCCATTCGGCAAACACAAAATAACCTGGTACGTCAAAGATGCCTGCGAAAATATCAGCCGTAGCGAATATTTTTTTACAATAAAAGACTGCATGCTGCCATTTGCCGGCTGTGTCAACGGCCTCATGGTAAACCTCGATCCCTACACGAATCAGGCAACCATCAATGCCAAAGATTTTAACCTTGGTAGTTTTGACAACTGTAAAATAGACGAATTCCGGGTTGTGTCTCCTTCATTGGGCGATGGCCAGACTACCCCTCCTCCAGCAAATGCGACCTCCGTTACTTTCGATTGCCTGTCTGCCGGAGTGAACACTATTGATTTTTGGGTGAAGGATACGAATGGAAACTGGAGCTACTGTACCACCCTTGTGATCGTTCAGGATAACGAGGCAGATTGTAACGAAAAGCAGGATGAAAATCAAACATTAGGTAAAAAAGTAAGCCGGTTTACGGAAGAAGTTCCATTGGAAATTGAAAAGATCCTCATACCGGAAGAAGACATAAAACAGCCGGAAAAATCCGGGTTGAAAATTTACCCCAGCAAGCCAAATCCATTTGAAAACGAAACGAAGATCGGATTTGAATTGGGGGAGTTTTCCACGCTGATCTTTATCATCCAGGATGTTTCAGGCAACGTGATCAAAAAAATTGAAAAGGAATATTTTGCGGGTTTTCATCAGATTACTGTGAAAAAAGAAGATTTCAAAGAAGCAGGGATTTACTTTTTCACACTCAAATCAAAAACACACAACGCAACCGGGAAAATAATATTAATTCAAAGATAGTTTAGTCGAATTCGTAAAGTTCCTTTTTTCATTCGAGGGTGGCTTGCAAGAGCCATCCTTTTTTTTGTTTTTTATGCCACTAAGACGCCAAGACACCAAGAAAAAAGGAAAAAAACTTTGTGTCTAACGCTTGAAGCCTGCCTGTGTGCCTCGGCAGACAGGCGTCACACAGTTTGAGCCTTCGTAGCAAAAAAAAATCTAAACCATTGAACTGACCAGACGGAAATGCCGCAAACAGGCAAGGTCGGACTGGAATACTGAATAGGTACTTTTCCAAAAATCAAACTCAAACCAACAAGGAACTTCTAGAAGAATTGAGGCAAACAAAGCGGGAGACAGTTCAATACGAATTTCCCTCCCGATCCAACCTGCAAGGCACCCAGCGATATTATGATGCGTTTGACAAAATTTTAGCCATGCTCCGGGATGAAAAACCGCTTAGCCTTAAACAAGCGGTGTTTTTGGTAGAACAAGCATACTCAGAAGAGCGCCTGCAATGGGAGTGGTATGACAAAGAAATAACCAGGAGTGCAGAAATAATCAAAGGAGAGATGAAAAATACGGGCTATGATGGGAATAATGAACTGGCTAAAAAAATGCTCCTGCACGCGTTTATGTCCGGGTCAATTGATATACGGGACAAGGAAGGTAAAGTATCAGGAAGAACTACTGCAAAACAGTATGATTTTGAGGACATTTATGGCAATGAAGACTGGACAAAAATGTTTGTCTCCAAGCTCATGCGAACCAATACCGGGCAGTGCCACTCTCTACCCTTGTTGTACCTGATACTTGCGGAAGAATTGCAGGTAGAAGCGTATCTGGCGTTTTCTCCTGAGCACAGCTATGTAAAACTGCAAGACAGTATTGGGAACTGGTTCAATTTGGAACTGACCAATGGCCACTATTCATCAGATTTATGGCTGCTTTCTTCCGGCTATGTGAAGTCCGAAGCTATCAGCAGCGGTATTTACATGGCTCCGTTAAGCAAAAAAGAAACGATTGCCCACTGCCTCGTTGATCTGGCACAGGGATATATCAGAAAATACGGAGTTGATGAATTTGTGCTGCGATGTGTGGATAAGGCTCTGGAATATGACCCAAACAACATTTTTGCCTGGCAATTAAAATCGGACTATCATGTGAATTTATTCAGTTTTGTAGTCAGACAACTGGGGGAGCCGCCTGTCGAAAAGTTACCCCACTACCCAAAAGCTTATCAAATGTATCAACACTGCCACAAACTGATGCAAAAAATCAATAATTTAGGCTATGAACCCATGCCCGAAGAAGCCTATAAAAAGTGGCTGAAAACCCTGGAAGAAAAAAAACATTTACACATCAAACCGGATAGTTTTGAGTATTTCAACCGGAACACAAAAGCTAACTTTTGAACAATTTTCCAAACAAAAACCAAGCGGTTTGATGTTTATGCCGCAGCCAGCGAGTTGAAGGCGAAGCACACAACTTGATGGCATGCGGCATACAAACTAAATTCCCTAAAGCATGAAAAATCTCTACCCCAAACTCCAGATTATTTTCTTCTTTGCGCTCGTATCTGCAACCAACGCTCAAAATCCATACGGCGCATTAGGCATCGAGACAAATGTATTGACCCTGACAAAAGGGAAATACCCGGAGTTTATCCCGAATCAGCAATTTATGGCCATAGGCAGTGTGCTGCTCAATACTATCACGGGCGAAGTGGTAGAATTTATAAACCTCGATACCGCAACCTTCAGCTTCAATCCGACGACGAGCACCCGGTTTTTGTCGGTGGACCCTATCGGAAAACAATACCCAGAGTTAACCCCGTATCAATTTGCATCTAACCGCCCGAAGATAGTTTAAGCTTATGGATAAACTGAACCTGCCACTGCCGGAGGCGTGGTAGGCTACTAATCATCAAAGGGATATTAACGCTTACAAAGTAACCGGCTATGATTGGAAAGTTATTAATTCGTAGCGTATTGTGTTGAAGCTGCAAGCTTCAACTATCTTGGGTGCTGAGGCTGAAATGGCAAAAGTTATAAAAGAGGCGGGTAGATGGAACCCCGCCAAGTATAATGGTGCAGCAGTATATGCATTCTTCACTTTCCCAATACGATTGTAAATGTTGTTTGTAAAATACATTGAGTAATGAAACACGTGATAACTTTTGTACTATTTTTTGCTATGGTCGATCTGGTTGGTTTATCGGCGCAAACAGCATCGTTTGAAAATGTATTGACTCGGCTAAAACATACTTTGAATGGTAACGATTCTATGACTTTTAAAGAGGCAGTTTTCATAGTAGAAAACGCTTATTTGGGACAGCAAGTGTCTCAAGAATACTATGAAAGAAGAATAGGTGATCTTAAAAAAATTGCTCAAAAACTTTCTGGTGATGATATTCTCATTTATGACCAAA
>CAZKDA010000138.1:0-12656 GCA_964551455.1 uncultured Saprospiraceae bacterium | reverse complement strand
GGTGAGTTCAAAACCACGTTTTATTAATTTATTTAGTTTACAAAGTACTTAATTCGATGAGTTATAGAATTATAAGTTATGCGCTATGGGTCAAAGCAAAAACCTCTAACCCACAATCCATAACCCATAACCCATAACCCATAACCCACGACATTACTGTCCGATCGCGCTTTTAATCTTTTCCAACTGGCTTTTAGCCTCGCGGAGTTCTTTGTCCTTTTCCTCCAGTTGCAACTTCAGCGATGTATTTTCCTTGTAGAGCGAATCGATCCGCTGGTTTTTAAAATTGAGTTCATCACTCAATTTGGTGACCTGACTTTGCGTATCGACCTTTGAAGGGGTTTCGTTCTGTGGTTCTTTTTGTTCTTTTGGAGGTTGCAATTCTTTTGAAACCTCTTCCTGCGGTTTTGTAACTTCTTCCGGTTGCACAGCGGGAGTCTCTTCCTGCACTTCCTTTTTCAAAAAGCTAAAATCCCCTTTCAGCAATTTGAGGAAATTTTCAATGCCGTCTTCTCCATTGTAATAGGAAGCGCCGATAAACGCCAGAGGCGCTAAAATAATCATGATGATAAAGAATCGGGCACAACCGGTTAATCTGACTTTTCTCCTGGACATTTATTTCAATCTTTTGATTTCAAAAAAACGAATTTATTGATTGGTCAATATTTAGATTTTAAACCAAGCCATCATCCTCGCCATTGGCATTGCCGACAGGCAGTCACAAGGTCTGAAGTCTGACATCTAAAATCTGCCTTGACTGTTTTGAAAATGTAAGTATTCTCTCCTAACCAAAACAATAATCTACTGATCCGGGTAAAAATAAGACTAATAATTATTCTTCATCTCATCAGTAGAATTAATATTTTCGCAACCTAAACAGATTGATGTACGATTATGACGGAAGCCTATATTTTTGATGCAATACGAACGCCTCGTGGCAAAGGCAAATCCAGTGGCGCACTCTACGAAGTGAAACCCGTTGAGTTGCTCGCAGGATTGTTGAAATCGCTTCAGGAAAAACACAACCTCGATACTGCTGCCGTCGAAGATATGCTCATTGGCTGCGTCACCCCGATCGACGATCAGGGAGCTGACATTGCCAAAGCGGCTTTGCTGTATGCTGGCTGGAGCGATGGCGTTGCCGGCGTTCAACTCAACCGGTTTTGTGCTTCCGGGCTGGAAGCGGTGAACCTTGCTGCGATGAAGATCCGTTCGGGCTGGGAAGATCTCATCGTCGCGGGTGGCGTGGAGAGCATGAGCCGTGTGAAGATGGAAAGCGACGGAGGCGCCCTGCTGTTCGATCCCGAAGTTTCGGGCAAAGCAGGTTATGTCCCCCAGGGCATTTCGGCAGACCTGATCGCTACCATCGAAGGATTTTCCCGCGAAGAGTTAGACATCTTTGCATTTCACTCCCAGCAAAAAGCCAAAACCGCCTGGGAACACGGCCATTTTCAAAAATCCGTTATTCCTGTTTTTGGTAAAAACGGCTTGCTGATCCTGGATAAAGACGAACACCTGCGCCCTGAAACCACCGTTGAAAAACTGGCTGCCTTGCCTGCTGCTTTTTTGCAACCCGGAGCATTGGGCTTCGATGCGATGGCGATCAAAAAATACCCTCAGGTCGAACAGATCAGCCATGTTCACACCGCTGGTAATTCCTCCGGAATCGTTGACGGAGCGGCGCTGGTTTTAGTGGGTTCAAAAGAGAAAGGCGAGGCGCTGGGTTTAAAACCCAGAGCGAGGATAGTGGCGGCAGCCACCGTTGGCACCGAACCCACGATCATGCTCACCGGCCCTGCACCTGCCAGCGAAAAAGCGCTAAAACTGGCAAATATGAAAGCAAAGGATATCGATCTGTGGGAAGTCAACGAGGCCTTTGCTGCTGTTGTTTTAAAGCTCCAAAAGGATCTGAACATCCCCGACGATATGGTCAATGTCAACGGCGGAGCTATCGCGATGGGGCATCCCCTCGGAGCTACCGGAGCAATGCTGCTCGGAACGCTTTTGGATGAACTGGAACGACGCGATAAATCGACTGGAATAGTAACCCTATGCGTCGGCGGCGGCATGGGCATCGCTACCATCATCGAGCGCGTATGAAGTTTTCAAACTGGCAAATGTATTTTTAATAGTGGTTAGTGGTTAATGATGAATGTTGAGGCGTAGCCGAAATCCCGATGAAATCGGGAATGAATGTTGAATCTAAACACCGGCACACCAAAACACCACATCGGAGCGAATCCCGCTTTTTCGAGAAAAAGCGGGACGATGAAATCGGGAACACCACAACACCAAAACACCAAAACACCAAAAATCATGATCAGATACAAAAAAGATATAAACGACATCGTAACGCTCACTCTGGATATGGCCGGGCGAAAAACCAACGTCATCAATCCTGAGATCGGCGAAGCATTTTTTCCGGTGCTCAACCAACTCAAACAGGAAAAGGCTAAAGGCCAGTTGCGCGGTGTGATCATTACATCGGCAAAAAAAAGCTTTTTGGCAGGAGGCGATCTGGATTACATTTATAAAAATGAAAACCGCGAAAAAATATTCGACTTCTCTCAATCGCTCAAACAATTTTTCCGAGACCTTGAAAGCCCGGGGATCCCTGTAGTGGCTGCTATCAATGGAACGGCTACGGGTGCAGGTTTTGAAATGGCGCTCGCCTGCCATCACCGCATCGTCATCAACGATCCAAAAACACGGCTCGGGCATCCCGAAGCTTCTATGGGTATGATGCCCGGCAGCGGTGGCGTGATCCGCCTGATGTGGATACTGGGTATTGAAAAAGCATTTCACATCCTCGTCAACGGCCAGGTCTATAATCCGGAGGAAGCGCTCCGCGCAGGCATGATCGACGAGCTTGCTGCCGACGAAAATGACATGATGGAAAAGGCTGTCAGTTTCCTGCTCGACACCAGCGAAGGGCGCCGCCCCTGGGACAAAACCGGCAGCAGTATTCCGGGTGGTACCGCCGCTGATCTGAAAGTTGCCAACCGGATCAGGGTTTTGACCGCTCAGCTTTTCAGCCAGAACTTTGGAAACTATCCGGCGCAGCATGCTATCTTATGCACACTCGCCGAAGGCTCGAAGGTTGACTTCGACACGGCCTGCCGGATTGAAAGCCGGTATTTCACCAAACTGATCCTGCAAAAGGAATCGAAAAACATGTCCAGGGTATTCTGGTACGATTTCAATGCAATAAAACAAGGCGCTAATCGCCCGAAAGGTTTTGGAAAATTCCGGCCCAAAAAAGTAGGGATCATCGGCGCCGGGCTGATGGGTTCGGGCATCGCCTATTCCTGTATCCGGCACGGCATGGACGTAGTATTGAAAGATGTTTCCAAACCCATTGCCGACAGGGGAAAGGAATATTCTGAATACAAGCTGGAAGAGCTGGTACAGCTTCAAAAGATCAGCGAGCAGGAAAAATCGCTTCTTCTGAATAAAATAATCACAACAGAGCATGCCGAAGATTTTGAAAACTGCGACCTCGTGATCGAATCGGTTTTTGAAAATCCGATGGTGAAATCCAAGGTGACGATAGAGGCAGCCAGCCACATGGACGAGTATGCCTTCCTGGCTACCAACACAGTTTCGATCCCTGTGAGCAAACTGGCGGAATCAGCTGAACGACCTGAAAACTATATCGGCCTGCATTTTTTTGCTCCCGTCGAAGAGGTTCCCCTGGTGGAGATCGTAAAGGGTAAAAAAACTTCCGACGAAACCGTAGCGCGGGCATTTGATTTTGTCAATAAGATCAGGAAGATACCCATCCTCGTCAAAGACAGTTGGGGCTTTTTCGCTTCGAGAGTGCTGAACACCTACATCCTCGAGGGGCTTATCATGCTTCAGGAGGGTTATCCTCCGGCATTGATCGAGAATCTGGGTTTGCATTCCGGAATGCCGAAAGGGGCTTTGGCTTTTGCCGACGACCTATCCATGAAGATGATCCTGACTTACGAAAACCAGGCCGCTACCAATTATGGCCCGAAATACATCCAGCATCCGGCAGTTCCTGTTTTGTACACAATGATCGATGAGCTTGGCCGGCAGGGGAGGGCACAAAAGGTAGGATTTTACGAATACGCCAATGACGGCAGCCGCAGACTGTGGCCAGGACTGAAGGATCATTTCCCTCCTTTGAAAACCGATTACGACAGGCAGGAGATCACCGAGCGGTTTATGTTCGCCCAGGTGATCGAAGCCGTTTGGTGCCTCCAGGAGAATATCATTCAATCCGTTCCTGAAGCCAATCTGGGAAGCGTGTATGGCTGGGGATTTCCGGCATTCAAGGGCGGCGTTTTGCAATACATCAACGATTACGGGATCAGTGAGTTTGTGGAAAGGTGCGAGTCGTTCGAAAAAGCACACGGCCCCCGATTTAAAGCGCCGATTTTACTGAAAAGGAAAGCCGAAAGCGGAGAATTGTTTTGAAGGAACTGTATGTTAGATTGGAGGCGGAAAACGAAACCCTGGAGATTTATATCCATAATAGGGCGGTTTTGGTGTTTTGGGATATCCGGTGATAATATATCCGCCGTCGCTGACTAAGCTGACAGCATTGCCTTCATCATCGCTGGTACTTCCGTAGCTTTTTTCCCATTCAAGATTTCCCAGGCTGTCGGTTTTTATGAGCAATATTTTTCCATATCCGATCCAGATGCCCTGCCTGCCTGCCAGGATATATCCGCCGTCAGAGGTTTGTTGAATATCATTAGCGGCTTCGGCAAAATCGTAGTCGTAGCGCTTTTCGAAGGTGATCTGGGCTGACAGCAGCAGATGAAGGGCGGCGAATAAAACGGTTGTAAATTGTTTTTTCATGGATAATTTCAATTATTTTTTATCATCACTTTTTTCGTCATCACGCCGCCTCGTTCATCCACAAACCGCAGCAGATATATTCCCGGCGGGAGGTCGGCGACGGTCACTTGTTCTTTATATCGTTGTTGAAATCTAAATGCTTTGCTGATCGCCTTTACCAGGCGACCCTGCACATCGTAGAGGTCGATCCGGAAAAAGCCGGGTTCATCAGACTGAAATTCGATCCAAAACTCCAGGGATGCCGGGTTGGGATAAACCGCTATATCAAAACCATTGATGACGGGCGGACTTACCGAAGTGGTGATCTCGCCATCCGGCCCGGTTTTTATCAGATATGCACAGGTGGAGCAATCGCTGGTGCTGATACCGGCAATTGCAAAGCCGCCGTCGGCGGTCAGTATGCCGGCGTAACCTCTATCCGACCCAACGCCGCCGTATTCTTTTCGCCAGATCACGTTGCCTTCGGTGTCGTATTTGAGCATTTCCACCTGGGTGGTTCCGGTAAGCGGGTTCGGTTCTCTGGAATCCCTTCCGATAGTGACAAAATTGCCATCTGGGGTATTGAGAACACTGTAAATGTTTTCCCCGCGATTGTCATCATCAGGGATGATTTTTGTCCATAAAGTATCTCCTTCTGAATCAACTCTAACTAAAAATTTATCATAATTGATTACAGGATTTATATTTGCGGTCTGTCCTGTCAATAAAAACCCACCATCTGAAGTTTCTACCACATCTCTTCCAAATTCGGCTTTTTCCCATCCGTAGGTTTTTGTCCAGAGGCTGTCACCCTGTGCATCCGTTCGGATCAGATAAGCCTGCGCACCAAGCCCTGGTCTCTGAGAATAACCGACTATGATAAAACCGCCGTCTGAAACATTTTTTACCGAATAGGAAATTTCAAAATCTTCTTCCCCATAAGCTTTCTCCCATAGCTTATTGCCTACACTATCAATTTTTACAATATAGACATCCTGATTGCCATCATCACTAAAACTTGTAGTAGCTCCTGCCAAAAGATACCCGCCATCTTCTGTGGCTATAATATCATTACATAATTCGATCCCATCTCCTCCATAAGTTTTAGTCCAAAGCGTATCTCCTATCGAATTGGTTCTTATCACGTAGGCATTACGAGGGTCTTCAATCCCTGGTTCATTATAGTATCCGGCAATAATATATCCGCCGTCACTGGTTTGTCGTACAGCTTGTGCAATCTGATCGGAATACGCATCATACAGTCTGTGCCACTCTTCGTTTCCGAGGCTATCGGTTTTGATGAGCAGCATATTCGTATATCCGATCCAAATGCCCTGCCTGCCGGCCAGGATATAGCCGCCGTCGGAGGTTTGCTGAATATCATAAGCGGCTTCGGCAAAATCGTAGTCGTAGCGCTTTTCGAAGGTGATCTGGGCAAGAGAAATAAAATACAGAAAGGTGAATAAAAAGGAGAGGGGTGTTTTTTTCATTGAGCAAATATTAATGGATTTGAGAAGCTTTTGTAAGAACAAGGCTGAAATCGGGTCTTAACAAGAAGCGATCACCCAATCTAAACAAAAACACCATGTTTGTCAACCTGTCAACAAATGATTTAACACATAGAAAAGTCACACAATTAAACCGCTACCCCCCCCCTCGCATGTTTTGTGTTAAGAAGAAGGCGTTTTACCTATCACATTTTCTGGAATTCTGATAGTACGAATCCCGTAAATAGTTAGGCCAAAAAGTATTTGTGAACTTGGGTGGGATTATCAGCATCATGAGGCTTTATTTCTGGCAATAAACTGAAAAGGAAAGCCGAAAGCGGAGAATTGTTTTAATACCGATACAACGCATTCATCTCCACGTAAGGCACCGGCAATGTTTCGGCGATTTGTTCATATACTTTTCCGCCGTTTTGGATTACCGAAACGACAGCGAGATTTGCAAGGGAAATATTTGAGTCGGTTTGCCGGTCTTCCACGATAACCGTGTTTTTTTCTTTGTCAAAAAGCCCCCATATCTCAGCATCCTGTTGAAGGAAAAGAGCATCGACTCTGCCCGCTATAGCTGCGGGGATGATCTCCGAAAGGTCGAAAGAAGTTCGCGGCGTATTGTGAAACTGGTTGATCAGTTCCATTTTTTCAGTGCGGTCGCGGTCAAACCGGACATAGATCTTATCCCACACCATTTTGTGGAGTTCTCCCACATCCAGCGGTTCCGTGTTGATGTTTAGAAAATCTTCCAGGAGATGCGGATAGGTGTTGGCCTGTTTGTAAATGCCGCAAAGATAATCCTGCCCAGCCACCATCAAAGGGATATTTTCATCGCCGATCAGTTGGGTGATCTTTTTGTCAACTTCCCTGAAAAACCGGAGGATCTCGTCTTTTTTAACTTCGTCTTTCCATTCGCCGTGCCCGTGAAATGCGGCCTGCCCGTAGCCCTGGCTCCGGAACTGGAAAAATTTTTCTTTGTAATCATAACCCACCACTTCTTCCATGCGTTGCGGAGCGAGGTCTTCGACATAAATCTCTTTTAGTTGTTCGCGGTTGCCGAGGTAAAAAGTAATTTGATGCAGGTTGATTCCCAAGACATAATACCTTCCATCACCGGAAAAAGCAGGGATCAGTGGGCGCAAATAAAATGCCCGTTCGATATGGAAATACGGATCGACTTTGAAAGGCAGGTTGTAATACTTCATCGAATTGCTGTTGAGAAAAACCGAGAGGCCTTCTGTCTGGTTCCGCCAAAAGGACGGGCTGTCCATCAATTCTTTAGCGGGTTGTAAAAAAGATTCAACGTATGGTTCATCCCAACCTTTTTCAACAAGCATTTTTCCAGCCTCTTTCAATTGATTTTTAAAGACCAGCCGGTCTTGTTCATTGAGCGTTTCCATGCCGCTGCGATGCGTTGGCAGGTAAAATGAAATGCAATATCCGTGTTGTTCTTGCGCCAATCTTTCAAATTCTTTTTTTGTCAGGATGTTCATTGTTTTTCTTTTTAATAATTGATAATAGGTCAAAAAAAATGTAGCCAGCTTAAGAACCAAAATCTTTGAATTATAGTCAGGTTGCTAGTTGCTGTTTTCTGTTCATCTTAGCGTCTTTGCGCCTCTGCGTGACAAGTTTTGACATCTATCGTCTGACATCTATCTTAGTTTGAAAAGTTTTGTCAAAAAAGATCATTGTTCTCCTTCCACCGATTATGGAATTTCTTTTTTAAAATCCTTTGCGGTAAAATTTGAACGAACATTTACCACCTTGTTTATTGTTGCATAAGGTAAGCAGAATTGAATTTCCATGAATTGACTTTCATCAATTGGCCGAAGTGATATTTGTCAATTCAAACTTTCTGGTTAGGGATTATTTCTCGAACAATCCCGTTTCCTCACCTATCGGGCGGGGTAAAAATCAAGTCTTGAAAAATCAAAACTCCTGAAAAAAGGGATTTTCGTTGAAGCGGGTTCTTACAAAGGCATTGCCGGGGAGGCTCCCGTTGCCTATAAAGATGTGAACCTCGTCGTCGAAACGGTGAACAGCGCCGGGATCGCTTTGAAAGTGGCTAAATTAAGGCCTGTAGCAGGGGTGAAGGGGTGAGGGAGTTTTCCACGCTGATCTTTATCATCCAGGATGTTTCAGGCAACGTGATCAAAAAAATTGAAAAGGAATATTTTGCGGGTTTTCATCAGATTACTGTGAAAAAAGAAGATTTCAAAGAAGCAGGGATTTACTTTTTCACACTCAAATCAAAAACACACAACGCAACCGGGAAAATAATATTAATTCAAAGATAGTTTAGTCGAATTCGTAAAGTTCCTTTTTTCATTCGAGGGTGGCTTGCAAGAGCCATCCTTTTTTTTGTTATTCCAAAAATAAAACTCAATCTTTCTGCGGGCCATTGAAGAATATCAGCATGATGCCAAAGTTGGTAAAATCATCGTTGAGATCGCCTGGAATTGTTCCCAGCTCCAGTTCTTCCGACAGCGGAGCCAGATCGACTTTCGACCAATGGATTTGTACGAATGGCCGGAGGCTCATTTGCAACTGCGTTGATTTAAAGTTGAGACTAATGAAAAAATGACTGCCCGTATTCCATTGATGCAATACGGTGAAACGATCATCTCTCCCGGTTTTTTGAGTACGGATAGCTGTTTTGTTCAGATCGATGGAACCGCCAAAGCTGAAATTGCCGATAAAATTTTCTATGCCGATAGCAAAGGTGTTGAAGTTGTAATTCAATCTCCGGTCGAAGGCCATCATGGTTGCGGGGTTAGTACCTTGGGCGCGAGTCCTTCTGAAACGGCCATACCAGGAGGCGTCTAATGCTACAAAATCGAATCGCTGCCGGACGCCCATCACGACCCCTGAAAGAAAATGCATATCCTTCAAAGTCTTCTCCAGCCAGGGCAATTCTGCATTGAAGGTTTGTAAGATTTGATTGTTTACCGTTGGGTCAGCATAGCTGCCACAATATCCCGCTTTGAAATTGAGCTGGGCATTCAACCCGCTGGCAAAGGAAAGAAGAAGGAATGAAATCAATGATCCTTTCAGGCGTTGCATAATTCATTGTTAGTTGTTCGACGGCAAAGGTGAAAAGTAATTTCCTTATTGCAAAATCGAAGATGATTTATCGGTGAGTCGTTTGCCGAAATTTTTTATCCGTGAACAAGTAGAAAAAGAAAAGGAACCGGAGACCAAATGAAAAGCGGTCAAAACATTTCATGCCGAAATGTAGCAAAACGATGACTTGCAACAGGGTTTTTTATTTTTTCTCGTGGCTTTGCAGGGGGATATCTAACTTTGATTCGGTAACTTTGAAACAAAATACTGGACAAAACAACAACGGCTCCGAATCACCCATGCCAACGATCCCAGCCCTCGGCAAACCCGCCTGACCCGCCCGACCGTGTCATGCGAGCGGGCCGGAACGGGCTGGTTCGCTCGAAGCCAACACACTTGGCGAACCCGCCTGACGGAACGGGCAGGTTTGCTGGCTCGTTGCATAGCCTAACGTTCTGTATTATCAAAAGACAGCCGACCCACAATTGGCACATTTGGTTTTTACCGAAACACAATCCATCGATGAAAAACCAAAAGAGCCATTTTTCCAGACTCACACAGACAACATACATTAATAATTGGTCTTTTTATCTTACTTTATGAGATATTTGGGTTTTAAAGCCTACCTTCGCGACTTAACAACTTTTACGAAATGAACAGAATTAAAGAAGTTCTTGAAGAAAAAGGCATTAAACAGACTTGGTTAGCTGAACAACTTGGAAAAAGCTACAATATGGTTAATAGCTATGTTCAGAACCGACAACAACCAAGACTTGAGGTGCTTTACGAAATTGCAAAAATTCTGGACGTAGAAGTTGACCAGTTGCTAACCAAAATTAAAAGAACAAATGAGAAATAACTTGACCAAAAAAAAACATTACAAGATAACGACAGTTGAGCAGGCAAAATCTGTGTCACGGAATTTCTTGAAATCGATCGAATTAGACAAAGCCATAGAATTTGGACTGCCCGAAATTGACGATAGATACCATATTTGGCGTGTTCCTGTTAAATCGAAAAACAATGAAAATATCGGTGAAATTGTTATTGACGCTTTTACAACGCTTATTAACGAAAAGAAAACAACAAACAAAGTAGTACTTGAATCAAGACTTTTAGGGCGTAAAAACGGAAACGAAGTAAAAAAGAATAGTGGATCCATTCCAAAAATATCTAATCTGAGAAACACAATCGGCTTAGGAGATTCAGAAGTTTTACTACAAGAAACACCAAGCGAATCGGTGGACTTAGTATTCACTTCACCACCATATTACAATGCAAGGCCAGAATATGTAGAGTATTTATCCTACGAAGAATACTTACTGAAAATTCGGAAAATTATTCACCAAGCTCACCGTGTTTTAAACGAAGGAAGATTTTTCGTCATGAATATTTCTCCAGTTTTAATTAGGAGAGCAAACAGAAACGAAGCATCAAAAAGAATTGCCGTTCCTTTTGACTTTCATAGACTGTTCATCGAAGAGGGTTTTGAGTTTATAGACGATATTCATTGGGTTAAGCCTGAAGGTGCAGGTTGGGCTACAGGCCGTGGAAGAAGGTTTGCGGCAGACAGAAATCCATTACAATACAAACCAGTTCCTGTAACCGAATATATTTTAGTTTATCGCAAGCAAACGGACAAGCTAATTGATTGGAATATAAGAAAACATCCAGACCAAAATATCATTGAAGATTCAAAAATTAAGGACGGATATGAGACTACCAACCTTTGGAAAATTCATCCATCTTACAATAAAAATCACCCTGCAGTCTTCCCATTAGAACTTGCTGAAAAAGTGATCCAATATTACTCTTTCAAAAATGACGTTGTTCTTGACCCATTTGCAGGAACAGGAACGACAGGTAAAGCTGCCGTAAAGAGCGGTAGAAGATTCGTCCTCTTTGAACAGGAAGAAGAATATATAAAACTAATAAAAGAAGATGTTTTTAATTGGCTTCAAAAAGACGCAGAAAAGATTAATTGGATAAACACAGAAGCGCCAACGAATAACGCGCCCTTCCTTAACTTTTAAGATTTTTTGACAAATCCCGTGTTTTAAAGTCAAGCTATTTGTCAAAGAAGGACTTTTTAAAATGAGTATAAAGAAATTATTATCAAGCCAAATTCCAGATATAGGCCGTAATCTAACTAAATTCACAGGCAAAGAACTCATTGACAGGGTTGGGAATGAAGTCATTAATGAAGTAGTTACTTCGATTTTGTGCGGTGGTAATGTTCGGGCATTAACAGAAGGTTTAACACAAAGGAGAATTTTAATTTCAAATGCTTCACTTTTCTTGACTTACCTGAAAGGCTCAAAGCTGTTTTCAAATTTTGAGAGTAATCTCAATTCAATCGTTTTTAAAGAGCTTCTCGAAAACCGTTTGAAACCCGAAGACAGAGTATTTCTTCAATGGTTCATTGGATTGACTGGCAAAAGCATACAGAACGTATCGAGAAGCAATCCTGATAAAGTAGAAAAACATCTGAAAGAGTTTGATGAAAGATTAAGAGAATCATCCAAAGAGATTATAAAAGTGCTTGGTGACATCAATGCTACAATTACGATTGACAAGACCAATTACCTTTTGAAGTGGCCGGCACTTCTTCAAATATTTTACGCTATTGGAACTCAAACTTTGGCTATTCGTGGAAGTGAAAAGTCTATGTATGGTAAAATGTTTGAGAAACTAATTTTAGGTTCTGTTCTGACAATTCTTGGTTTCAAGCTTATTGACCCCAATAAAAGCAATCAATCTAAAATGGTGTTTTGGCTATCGCAAAGGGAGAGCAAACGAGAAAGTGACGCAACCATTTTAGTTAAACCCGGAATTGGAGCAAGATTCGATTTAGGGTTTATCGGTCCCGGTAATAGCGAAATTTCCCTTGACAAAGTTTCAAGGTTTGAAAGAGAAATGAATCATGGCAGACAGTTGCACTATATGTCAACAATAATATTGGTTGATCGCATTGGAGATGGAAGCAGAATTGTTGAAATGGCAAAAGAAATCCATGGGACAATCATTCAAATGAGTATGACTTATTGGGTTCAAGAAGTTGCACAGGTTTTATCTGACAAACTTGGTTTGAAACATCCGGTTTTGAAAATGAACCCTGACCAAAGTTTAGAGTTTGTCGAAAGAGAAATGCAAAAAATTGACTTGAAAACATTTATGAATTAAGCCAATGCAATACAGGACAAGAAAAACAACGAACACACAATAATGGCTATTCACCCATGCCAACGATCCCAGCCCTCGGCAAACCCGCCTGACCCGCCCGACCGT
>CAZKDA010000137.1:0-12666 GCA_964551455.1 uncultured Saprospiraceae bacterium | reverse complement strand
GAACTGATTTCAGAAAACGGGATGTTAACCAATAAAACTATTTTACAAATACAGGAGGTTTTGGAGGGTAACAAAGCAGGATTCAGAAGACTGCCGGGGACTACATTAAAAAATACAGCTACAGGCGAGATCATTTATACCCCGCCTCAGGATCATGAGGTTATCCTGAGATTAATGACCAATCTGGAGCGATATATCAATGACCCGGAAATACAGGATTTTGATCCATTGGTAAAAATGGCTGTCATACATTTCCAGTTTGAAAGCATACATCCCTTTTACGATGGGAATGGCCGGATGGGCCGTATCATTAACATACTTTATTTGATATTGGAAAAGCTGCAAACCCTGCCCATTTTGTACCTGAGCAATTACATTATAAAACACAAGCCGGATTATTACCGGTTGTTGCAAAAAGTTCGGATGGAGCATCTTTGGGAGGACTGGATTTTGTTTATAATCCGGGGGGTCGAAGAAACAGCAAAAGAAACAATAGAACTGATCCTGAACATCAAGGATTTAATGCTCGATTACAAACACCGCTTACGCGACAACTATAAGTTTTACAGCCAGGAGTTACTCAACAATTTATTTAAACATCCTTATACAAAAATCGAATTCGTAGTCAATGACCTGGGCGTTTCAAGACTGACTGCCGCCAATTATTTAAACAAGCTCGCAGAAGATAAAATGCTGAGAAAAGAAAAACTGGGAACAGCGAATTATTATATCAACCAGGAATTATTTGAGTTATTGACTAATCGACAATAAAGCATCAAAAGCGTTTGCGGCGTATTATAGTGTTCGGATAAACAAAACCCCGGATATTCCATATTTGAATATCCGGGGTTTTGTTTGATAAATGACTGCGTGGAACTATTTCCCAGACTTTTCCTTCAACACATCTTCCAGTTCGTATTCGTCACCGGGAGAGTAGCCGGTGTGCGTCCAGACGATATTGCAACCTTTGTCCACCAGGAAAGTATGGGGCACGGTTTGGACGTTCATGGCGCGTTTGAGGTCTTCATTGACGTCGGAGAGGATGGTGTATTCCCAGCCTTTGGTTTCTACCATCGGCCCGACTTTGGTCAGATTCCGGGCATTGTCGATGGTGACTGCCACGAGCTTCACGTTGTAGTCGGCTTTCCAATCATCGTACAGGTCAGCAACAGCGTCCAGTTCTCTTTTACAAGGCGAGCACCAGGTTGCCCAAAAGCTGATAATGGTCAGATCGGTATCACCGCATATTTCAGTAATGTTGGTCGATTTTCCATCGAGCGTTTTCACATCGACGGAAGGAAGCGCATTCTGGGCGAACAGCCCGAAGGAAAACAACACCAGCGCAAAAAAAGTAAGGAGTTTAATTATTTTCATTTTTTAAAATTTTGAAAAAAACAGGGTAGATTTTATTGACTCGTTTTGAACATTTTGAAACTTATCTTTTCCGGTTTGGGAAAAACGCTCTAATTTCGACTTTCGGTTGTAAAAATAAGCGTAAAGTTTAAACCGGCCAACTTTAGAACATTTGTGAAAACGCAAAAAAAGAAAACATATTCTGATGGCTTGTCAAAACAAAGCTAAATCTTTTCAAATGAAAACCTTCAAAATTGCAATTGGTTGCCTGTTGTTTCTGTTCGCCAGCCTGTCCGGTTTTGCACAGGAGGATGGAAGCAAACTCTCCGGGAGCCTTGAATCCAATGGAAATTTTTTCATGGAAGACACACGGATCGGCGCAACCAACACCCCCCAATACGATCATCAATTGTTTGGCGCAGATGCCTGGCTCCAATTGAATTACAGCAACTGGGGCTTCGATGTGGGTGTACGGTTCGACTTGTTCAACAATTCCAACCTGCTCAACCCCCAAGGCTCGTATTCTGCACAGGGCATCGGCAATTGGTACGTCAGAAAAAATATCAACAAACTGGGGATCTCCGCCGGGTACCTGTACGACCAGATCGGCAGCGGGATCATTTTCCGGGCTTTTGAACAACGGCCCTTGCTGATCGACAATGCCTTGTTCGGCCTTCGCCTCACCTACGATCTCACCGAAGACTGGAAAGTGAAAGTATTCACCGGAAAGCAAAAAAGGCAGTTCGACAGTTACGGCGCGATCATCAAAGGAGGAAGCATCGACGGTTTCATCACCGGAGGAGAAAACACCAACTGGTCGCTCGCTCCCGGCATCGGCGTGATGAATCGCACCATCGATGATGTAACGATGAATACCATTGTGAATACCATCAATACCTACCATATCAGCGACAGCATCGGCGCAAAATATAACACCTTTGCATTTTCGGCTTACAATACCCTGACCATTGGAAATTTCAGTTGGTACGTGGAAGGGGCTTACAAAACCGCAGAGCAGTATTTCGATCCCGATGCCATCAAAACGAACCGTGATTCTTCTACTTCAATCGGGAAACTGGCCTCCGACGACGGCTCGGTTTTATACACATCGCTGAGCTACGCAAAGAAAGGCTTCGGAGCCACCATCGAAGCAAAACGAACCGAAAAGTTCAAGCTCCGAACCGATCCCTTCGTAACGCTCAACCAGGGTATGATGGGCTTTATCCCTCCGATGTCCCGGATCAATACCTACCGGCTTACGGCGCGTTACCAGGCGGCTACGCAGGAATTGGGCGAATGGGCTTTCCAGGGCGATTTCACCTATTCGCCCAACCGCAAATGGAATTTCAATGTCAACGTTTCTCACATCAGAGGGCTGGGAAAAAATTCTTACGATTACCAATTGGCGCGGGATACGGCTTTATATTATAATGAAATTTATACAGAAGTGACCTGGAAACCAAATCGAAGCTGGCAACTCATCGGCGGCGTTCAGTTGCAGCATTACAACCAGGAACTCTACGAAGTGAAACCCGGCAAACCGATCGTTGAAACCATCACACCTTACCTGGACGTATTGTACAAATTCGACCGCAAAAAATCGCTGAGGGTCGAAATGCAGTATATGGATACCGAAGAAGATTTCGGAAGCTGGCTCTTCGGGCTGGCGGAGTTTACCATAGCGCCGCATTGGACTTTCACTGCTTCGGATATGTTCAACATCCGCCCCAACCCCGACAAGGAAGAAATCCCAAATGGCAGCAACGGCGAAAAGTTGAAAATCCATTATCCGCGATTTGATATTTTCTATACATTTAAAGCCAACCGCTTTTCATTGAGCTATGTCAAACAGGTTGAAGGGATCGTCTGTACAGGTGGTATTTGCAGGCTGGAACCGGCTTTCAGCGGCGTGAAGATGACGGTAAATTCCACGTTTTAATTTTTTGGTTCTTTGACAATTTCAATGGTAAGCAAGGTTTTGTTGAACAAAGCCAGTCTTAGGAAAAGAATACAATTGGTTTCTTTTGTTATCTTTTCCCGACTGCTTCGGGATCCAAGATGTTCCTTTTGTGGTTGAAAAATAAGCTATTAATTCTACCCACACACTTTTTGTCTAAAAACAATTCTTTTCAATAATGAAACGAAATTTTACATTTTTAATACTCATCATTATTCTGGCTTCTTGTATGGAAAAGATGCCGCTTGTCAAATGTTTATCCTGCGGAGATGACGACACAGTGGTTTTAACACCGCAGGACAAGCGGGTGCTGATCGAGGAGTTTTCGGGCGTTCGTTGTGTGCAATGCCCGGCGGGAAGCTACGAGATACAGAATTTACAATCGATCCACGGCGAACGCCTGGTTGCCGTTTCCATACATGCCGGCTCTTTGGCAGCGCCTTACAACCAAAGCCAGTATGATTTCAGGACGGAGGAAGGTGAAAAGCTGCTCAACTTTCTGGGCATCCCCGAAGGTTTTCCTACCGGAGTGATCAACCGGAAATTATTTCCCGGACAGCCCGATCTTCAATTGGAAACCGCAGCAGCATGGGCAGGATACATCGCCTCGGAAATGGAGGAAATGGCTCCCGTAGCGCTGGAAATCGACCACAGTTGGAATCCCCTGGAACGACGGCTGACCTTGCGTATTTTCACCCAGGCTTTTGAAAATATCGACCAGGCTTTGAATCTTTCGGTGTTCATTACGGAAAGCAAAATCATAGATACCCAGATCGTTCCCGGCGATGGCATCATCGATGATTATGAACATAACCACGTTTTGAGGAAAAGCCTGACCGCTTTCGATGGCGATAGAATAGCCGACACGCTACCCGCCGGAGAATTGATCTCAAAGGAATTTAGTTTTACCCTGCCGACAAACTGGAAAGCCGAAGATTGCCGCCTGATCGCTTTTGTCCACCTGGCCGACAACGACAGGTCGGTTCTGCAAGCCGCCGAAAAACATTTGATCGAATAGGAATGTCCGGAAATAATTTTAGGCAATGGGAGGAGGAGTGATTAAATGATGAATGTCGAAGCGTAGCGAATCCCGCTTTTTCTCGAAAAAACGGGACGATGAAATCGGGAATGAATGTTGAGGCTAACGCTTGCAGCCTGCCTGTGTGCCTCGAATTCTACGTTTAATGCGGACAGGCGTCACACAGTTCGCGGCATATTATGCCCGCCCCTCAGTAAGCTATTCGAAACGAATGTTTCAGGCAATATTCTTTACCTTCCTGTTGTTACTTCCGGCCTTTATTTTCTTGCCCTCGATACCTGCGAAGGAGCCATTGTTAAAAAGATATTTCCGGGAAAAGTGGATTGAATCGGTTATGCGTTTTTGTGAGCGTTCAAGGTATTTTGAATGAACAGGAAAATTCGGATCCCTGGTTTATTTTGACAATGGATGAAAGGACAAAAAATTCCTTTGTTTATTATTCAAAACGATTATCTTTGCACCGATTTTTGAAAAACCTCTTAGCACTCAACAAATTTTATAGTATAAATTATGGCAAATATCGGTCGTATAAGTCAGATCATCGGACCAGTTGTGGACGTGAGTTTCACCGGCGCTGATGCGGAATTACCTGAAATTTTAAACGCACTTATCGTAAAAAGGGAAAGCGGCGAAGAACTCATCCTCGAATGCCAGCAACACCTCGGAGAAGACAGCGTAAGGACTGTAGCCATGGACGCTACTGACGGGCTTACTCGCGGAATGGAAGTAATCGACACCGGGAAAACGATAACAATGCCTGTCGGCGATGTGATCAAAGGAAGGCTTTTCAACGTAGTCGGTCAGGCTATCGACGGTATTGGCGAAGTAATAAAAGACAAAAACGCCTACCCCATCCACCGCAAACCTCCGATCTATGAAGATTTGTCAACCGAAACCGAAATCCTCTACACCGGCATCAAGGTGATCGACCTGATCGAACCCTATCCGAAAGGAGGAAAGATCGGATTGTTCGGCGGAGCCGGTGTTGGTAAGACCGTTTTGATCATGGAACTGATCAACAACATTGCAAAAGGATACGAAGGTATTTCCGTGTTTGCAGGCGTCGGCGAAAGAACCCGTGAAGGAAACGACCTGCTCCGTGAGATGATCGAATCGAATGTGATCAAATACGGCGCTGAATTCAAAAAGAGCATGGAAGAAGGCGGCTGGGATTTATCAAAAGTAGATATGAAAGCCCTTCAGGAATCCCAGGCTACGCTGGTATTCGGCCAGATGAACGAACCTCCCGGCGCCCGCGCCCGTGTGGCTTTATCCGGGTTGACAATTGCAGAATATTATCGCGATGGCGACCTCAGCGACCCGACAGGCGGTCGTGACATTCTTTTCTTTATTGACAATATTTTCCGGTTTACGCAAGCGGGTTCCGAAGTATCGGCGCTGCTTGGACGTATGCCTTCAGCGGTGGGTTATCAGCCTACGCTGGCTACCGAAATGGGAATCATGCAGGAGCGGATCACTTCTACCAAACGAGGCTCGATCACTTCGGTTCAGGCCGTTTATGTTCCTGCTGACGACTTGACAGACCCTGCGCCGGCCACGACCTTTGCCCACCTCGACGCTACGACGGTATTGAGCCGTAAGATCGCTTCGCTGGGTATTTATCCGGCCGTGGATCCACTGGATTCCACATCCCGCATCCTCGATCCGCAGATTATCGGCGATGAGCATTACAACACCGCAGAAAAAGTGAAAAATATCCTCCAGCGATACAACGAATTGCAAGACATCATCGCCATCCTCGGCATGGAAGAACTTTCGGAAGAAGACAAACTGGTGGTTCACCGCGCACGACGAATCCAGCGTTTCCTTTCACAACCCTTCCATGTGGCTGAACAGTTTACCGGATTGGCCGGAGTGCTGGTGCCGATCGAAGAAACCATACGTGGGTTCAACATGATACTCGACGGAGAAGTGGATCAATACCCCGAAGCGGCTTTCAACCTGAAAGGAACGATTGACGATGTTATCGAAGCAGGTAAAAAACTGTTGGCAGAAGCCGGCAATTAGTGGAATGATGAAGTATGGAGTGTGACCACAAACCAGCAACTTTAAACCAGCAACTTTAAACTTTTTAACATGCAGATTTCCGTATTAACTCCTGACAAGGAAATTTTTGAAGGCAACATTACCTCGGTTAAGGTGCCGGGTGTTAGCGGACAGTTTGAAGTACTCAACAACCACGCTCCCATCGTATCCGCTCTGGGAGAAGGCAAAGTGAGATTGATAAAAGAAAACGGCGAAAAAATGACCTTTGAAATTGAAAAGGGTTTCATAGAAGTTTTGAAAAACAGGATCGCGCTGCTGGTTCAGGGGTATAAGGAATAATG
The DNA here is from genome assembly GCA_964551455.1 of uncultured Saprospiraceae bacterium. Lineage (GTDB taxonomy): Bacteria > Bacteroidota > Bacteroidia > Chitinophagales > Saprospiraceae > JAHDHW01. The sequence goes on along the minus strand of CAZKDA010000137.1, from coordinate 5,969 downwards.
AAATAAGTCATTTTGCAAATAAGAGGGTAAGGTACTTGTGGTGCTTTACCCTTTTGCTTTTGGGGTTACGTTTTTGCAGAAATGATTAATGATGTTCAAAAAATAATTCCACACTTAAAAAGAGTGCGGCCACAGCCTGTCGCAGCATCAACCCAACCTGTCCCCCATCCCGCTTTTGGGGAGGTACTTTTCCAAAAAGCCGGATCGATATTCATCAATAATCACTAACAACTAAAGCAGTTTAAAAATCGTCCACAAAATTTTATGGCCGGCGAGGAGCGTACCTTTCAGTGTTCCGGAAACCTTTGAAATGCCCACCCGCCGCCGGTAGCTGACCGGAACTTCGGTGCATTTCAATTTGTACTTCGCGGCTTTCACTTGCATTTCAACCGTCCATCCAAAATCCGGGTCGTTCATTTCCAGGCCGATCAGCTTTTCGAATTTTATAGCCCGAAAAGGCCCCAGGTCGGTAAAATGATAGTCGTAAAAAAAACTGATCAAACGGGTAGCCAGCCAGTTGCCGAAAATCTGTTGGGGTTGCATGGCGCCGCGTTCGAGCTTTCCCAGTGCGCGCGAGCCGATCACCAGATCGATATCTTCCTCAACGATGGGTTTTATCAAACTACCCATTTCCTTCGGGTGATCCGAATAGTCGCCATCCAGGAAAACAACGATCTGCGGTTGATCCGATCCGGGTTTATTTTTTAAATATTCAATGCCTTTCAGGCAGGCGCTGCCGTAGCCCTTGCGCGATTCGTGGAGTACCGTCGCGCCATGTTGTCGTGCAATCTGGGCAGTGTTGTCGGTGCTACCGTTATTGCAAACCAAAACCTCACGAACCAGTACTTTTGGAATATCGGCCAGCACTTTTGCAATCGACTCTTCTTCATTGTAAGCCGGGATGATAACATCGATGACAGGTTGCAGCATTTTTGCGAACGTAAGTTTTGGTTACCCTTTGGGAGTAAAAATAACGATAGTTATGGATTTGAAAATTTTATTCCAACACACCTGAGACCGGGAAAAATGGCAAGCAGTCTGGTGACCAAATGGTTTTGATCATTTTTAATCTCTTGCAATTTTATTATGTCTGACTCCTGCATCCTGTGGTAATTTCTTAAGTCTTTTCAAGATAACAGCTTGTGCGACCACGATGTGGTCGATTATTCGTTTGGATTAAAATAGCTAACGTACTATGATCCCGACGTGTCGGGATCAGGAATATTCTTTCGACCACAGCCTGACTGCCGAGAGCACACAGGCAGGCGTGGTCGTAGTTCGTTAGACAGTTCAAGAAAAACAATAAACGACCCTGGCGGGGTCGCACAACACAAGCGGACCTGTTTGTCATTTCAGGAACGTATTGGTTTCAATCATTTTCAGAATATCTGAAAACCATTTTTTAGGGTTGACATTTTCCATAATTTATAACTCATGTTAAAATTAAAATAATACTTTACTTCGGTGATGTTTTTGGGTTGGAACCGTTCGGCATCGGGTTTTCGACTTGAGTTTATATATTTTCTTTTGTTCCCTTTGTTTCTTTTGTGGTATTATATTTTTTGAACCACAAAGAAACATCTTGGATCCCGATGCAGTCGGGAAAAGGAAACAAAAGGTTTTCAAAAGACATTGCAATTTTCCTTTGATGTCATAATATTGATAAAAATGAAAACATTGTTTTCTTACCTTTGGGCAACATTTTTTGCACATTTTTTTTGTGAAAAAATTTTATACACATGAAAGCATTTTTTTTCAGCATCCTCATCATCGGCCTGGTTGTGAACTTTTCCTGCCGGCCCGATCATAGTTTGATCACCGATGGATCGGCAAAGCTCGAATTTTCAAAAGATACCCTGAAATTCGATACCGTTTTCACGGAAAGAGGCTCCGCCACCCGCATCCTCAAGGTGTATAACCGCCACAACAAGAGGATCAGAATTTCAAAGATCATGATCGCCGGCATACCCAATTCTGCGTTCCGCATCAACGTCGATGGCATTCCCGGCGCAGTCGCCCATGATGTAGAAATTGCTGCAAAAGACAGCCTCTATATTTTCGGGGAAGTGACCGTGGACCCCGACCAGCCCCTTTCCAACAGCCCCTTCGTGATTCATGATGACCTGGTATTTGAAACCAATGGAAATGTCCAGACCGTAAAACTCGAAGCCTGGGGGCAAAATGCGGTCTATATTCCCAACCGCTTTAGCGCCGACAGCCTGAGCCTGTTGAGTTGCAACGGGGACGTAAGAGTATGGACCAACGAAAAACCCTATGTTATCTTCGGCGCATTATTTATTAGCAATTGTACATTAAGGATGCTGCCCGGAACGCGGGTGTACCTCCACGGCGGTTTTGCCCGTACCGACGACGAAGATGGAAATCCCATATTTTACAATGATGGCTTGATCTACCTCTTGGCAGGCGGTAAGCTCAATTTAGAAGGTACGGTGGAACAACCGGTTGTCATCCAGGGCGACCGGCTGGAAGAAGAATTTCAGGATATTCCCGGCCAATGGGCTGGCATCCGGATCTCGTCCGGAAGCACAGGAAGCAGTTTTGAAAATGCGATCATCAAAAATTCCATCGTCGGCGTTCGCGTGGATTCGGCAGCGCAAGCCAGTTTTAAAAATACCCAAATTTTCAACACGACCAGCAGTGGCCTCATCGGTCTGCATGCCAATATCTCTGCTGAAAATTCCCTTTTCCACAGCAATTCCGGTAATTGTGTTCAACTGGAATATGGCGGCAATTATGATTTTACCTATTGTACCCTGGCCAGCTACGGGGTCGATGCATCGGCCTTGCGGATGACCAACCTGCTTTGCCTCGATCAGCTTTGTACGGAATACCGTGTCAATGGCTTGAATGCAACTTTTAAAAACACCATCGTTTTTGGTTCCCGAAAGGATGAGATTTCTATGTTCAAAACCGATCAGGCTGCTTTCAATTATAATTTCCAGAATTGTGTGGTCAGGATCGATGAACTGGATGACGAACCGCCTTTTGATGATTTTTTCAGTCATTGCAATCCATGTATCAACGGAGGCAACAATACCGTGTTGTTTGTCGATGGAAACGATAGGGATTATCGCCTCGATACGTTGTCGGTGGCTGAAGCTCAGGCTATGCCGATCCCGGCGATTTTAAAAGACCTGGCTGGCAAAGACCGCGACCTCCTTGCGCCGGATATCGGGTGTTACGAGTACTACCCCGAGTGATCCTTTTCTCCGGTCATTCCCGCCACCTGCGCTGGTTTGATCTGAATGGTAAAAAGCGCTATCAGCCCAAGGACAAAATAAAAGATCAACGCTAAAATACTATTCCGCATGCCTCCCATAAATTGGTCGATAAGACCAAAGCTCAAAGTTCCCAGCACGATGGCCATTTTTTCCAGTACATCATAAAAACTGAAAAACGATGCAGTATCCGTGGTTTGCGGCGGTATGAGCTTGGAGTAGGTCGAACGCGAAACGGATTGGATACCACCCATCACCATGCCCACCAACGCAGCGATCCCATAAAACTGGATTTTTTCGGTAACGAAATAAGCTACCACACAAATGGATATCCAAATCAAAAGCATGGTAATGATGGCCGCCTTGTTGCCTTTCCGGTCAGAGAGCGTTGCAAAAAGATATGCACCTCCGATTGCGACTAATTGCAGCACCAGGATTAGGATGATCAGATCTGTTGCGCCGAATTTCAATTCGTCGGTTGCAAAAGTCGAGGCTAAAAACAACACCGTCTGAACTCCTGCGCTGTAAAAGAAAAATGAAAACAAAAACCACCTGATGTTCTTCTGGCTTCTGACGACCAGAAAGACTTTTTTCAACTCCTGAAAACCTTTATAAAAGATTTTTGACTCCAGCTTTTTAGCTGTATCTCCCGGAAGCCGGCGGAACGTGATCTGCGCAAACCCGATCCACCAAAGCCCGACCATAGCAAACGACAGCCGGACGGGCATGCTTGCATCGGCAAAACCAAACCATTCGTACTTTTGGATCATTACCAGGTTGATGATGAGCAATATCACGCTGCCGATGTAGCCGTAGGAAAAACCCTTTGCGCTTACCCTGTCAAACTGATCTTCTGTGGCGATCAAGGGTAAAAACGAGTTGTAAAAAACCTGTCCGCCTGCGAAACCCACCGTCGCAATAACGAAACCGAAAACGCCCAGGGCTATGGTATCTTTCGTGAAAAACACCAGGCTAATACAGGCCAGCGATCCCATCGCGGTGAACAATTTCATAAAATACATTTTTTTGCCACCATAATCGGCAATGCCAGAGAGGATCGGTAAAGCCGCCGCGATGATAAAATATGCGAATGTCAGAGAGAAAGAAAACAGCGAGGTTTTGGTGACGGGTATGCCCAGAAAATAAAACACGCCGGAGGGCATCACGCCTTCGCTGTTGAAATAAAGCGGGAAAATAGCAACTGCAATGACCAACGCATAACTGGAATTTGCCCAGTCGAACATTGCCCAGGCATTGATGGTGCGTTTGACGTTGCGCTGGATAGGAGGGGGAGGAGTTTGCATGTTATTAGTGGTCAGTGGTTAGTGAGCAGTGAACAGTAATTTCAAATCAGCAACCCCGATCCCGCCCCGACACCGGTGTCGGGGCGGGAGGGCAGGATCAGCAAATTAACAAATTAGCAAATCAACACATCAACTAAAACCTATAATATTTTTATCTTGACCGGCCAACCTGACATTCGATGTTACGTTGGTTTTAAGAGTATGTTTAAACGAAAAGATTTGACTGGGTTTAAAATTATTTGATGAATATCGTTATCCTATCGCGCGGGCCGGGGCTTTATTCCACCCAACGCCTGGTTCACGAAGGGCAGCACAGAGGGCATAATATCCGGGTGATCGACCACTTCCGTTGTAGCATTGTTGTCGAAAAAGGCAGGCCACAGGTTTATTACGGCGAAGAAAAAATTCATGGCATCGATGCCATCATTCCGCGCATTGGCGCTTCGGTCACTTCTCTGGGAGCAGCCATCATCCGGCAGTTTGAAGTGATGAATGTTTTTTCACCGGTAAGCTCGGAGGCTTTGCTGCGGTCCCGCGATAAACTGCGTTGCCTGCAAATTCTGGCAATGGCCGGGCTGGGCATACCGAAAACCGTTTTTGCCGATTTTACACAGGATATTTCACAGCTGATCGATTCAGTGGGCGGGCTGCCGGTGGTCATTAAACTGCTGGAAGGTACGCACGGCCTTGGGGTTATCCTCGCAGAGAGCCGCAATGCCGCAGAATCTATCATAGAAACTTTTTACAGACTGAAAGAAAGCATTATTATCCAGGAGTTCATCAAAGAATCCAGGGGAACGGACGTCCGGGTTTTTATCATCAATGGCGAGATCGTAGCAGCCATGAAAAGGGTAGCACCTTCGGGAGAGTTTCGTTCCAACCTGCATCGCGGCGCCAGCGCGCTGCCCGTTCAATTGACACAGGCCGAAGCCGATACCGCGCTAAAAGCCGTAAAAGTGCTGGGGCTTGATGTAGCAGGCGTAGATATTTTGCAATCCATGAGAGGCCCGCTGATCCTGGAAGTCAATCCCAGTCCGGGTCTCGAAGGCATTTCCAGAGCGACAGATGTAAACATCGCAGCCGAAATTTTTAAATTTGTGGAAGAAACAGTGATGGGGTGATCCCGACCTGGCGGAGCGGGACAGGTGGGGTGATCCCGACCTTTGGTACGGGGCAAGTTGGGGTGATGCTTCGACAAGTTCAGCATGAATTAAGTTGATTGGGCCTGTCCCGACTGGCCCCGACCTGTCGCAGGGCTGGTCGGGGTTGATTAAGTTGACTAAGTTGATTACCACAACACCATAATACCACAACACCAAATCGGAGCGAATCCCGCTTTTTCGAGAAAAAGCGGGACGATGAAATCGGGAACACCACATCGGAGCGAAGCGTAGATCCCGATGAAATCGGGAACACCACAACACCA
>CAZKDA010000136.1:0-12799 GCA_964551455.1 uncultured Saprospiraceae bacterium | reverse complement strand
TCAATTTGAACTCCATTTTTTTACCACCTTGCCACTTTTTTGTAGCACACTCATAACAAATCTTTACTTATGGCATTTTTATCGATGCTGATTATAAAGCGATCTTTTGAAGAATTAAATGATATTGATTTCATGTTAATTTATTGATTTTCCACAAAATACATAACCAACCATATTCAATCAAGAGTTTCTGTGCAATTGGGTTTGATTTATATTACATGCTGTTGACGAATGTATAACAACCAGCACTTTTTTATAGCCTTCAAAAGCACCACATAATCCCCTTTACAACACTATTGTTTTAAAAAAGCAGAAAACAGAAAGCCGCACTCGATCACCAGATATTCCACACGATGCCATTCGTCAGGGAGAATATCGTGTTTGGCACATCCTCCGGGATCCGGGAGTTGTAGGTCAGATTGAAGCCTGCCGCGAACGACAGTTTTTTGGTGATGTTGAACAGTATCCTGGTATTTGAGGAAAGCCGCCAGTCATTGAAATTCAAAATATCCGGCTGGTAATAAGTGGTGTTCAGGAAATTGAGGTTTTCAAAAAAAACAAAATTTACCACCAGGTATGAATTCAGGCGGTTGATCCGCAAATACAAATCCGGATCGGTCTCCTCGTTGTATTCACGCATGTACGACAAACCCAGGTTGAGGTGCTTTTTTTCTTTGCTCAAAATGTTGAACTTGACCCCGGCTCCGAGCAGCCAGCGCATGGTCAGTTTGATCTGTCGGTTGTACTGCAACTGGGAAAATGCTTCGTAAAACACTTTAGGTCGGGCTTTGAAAACATACCGGAAATGTTGAAAACCCTGGTTGGCCAATTCTGCATCCTGCGTTGCGGAATATTTGTAATTGGTAAAAGAAAGGAAAAGGTGTTTGTGATGACTGCGGATGATGTTCGCAGCGGTGCTGAGATTGATGATCGTGTTGGTGTTTTTCAGCAATCCCATATCCTGCTGGATGCTGCCAAACCAGGCGATAGTGTCGAGCAACTCAGCTCTTTTTTCTTCGATATTGACGATCTGCGCCGCAGCGGTTTGGAGGATCAGCGAGCAGAAAACAACCAACAAACTATCCTTTGAAAATACAAATTTCATAGTGCCGGCAAAATAGTCATTAAACCGGAAAACTGAAAAGCGACGGGATAATTTTGAAAATCAGGGCTTCAAAAGCTTGTGGCAAATGCGGTTGAAAAAATGCTCCGTTTCGGTGTCCTGCCCGCCCCAAACCGGTACCCTGGCGCCGATCTTCGCACTGAACGAGTAGGCGATGAATTTGGCCAGCCTGTCCTTTTTCCCTGTGCTGCGGTACAGCAACTCAGCTGGGTAGGCGAGATTACCTATTGCAGGCAATACGCCGAGCAACATTGCCAGCCAGGGGATATAGGGGCGGGATTGCACAAGGCTGTTCGAAATCCGCCAGGTAGTATAGGAAGTCCTTGCTAAAGGTCCAGCCAGTACGATCAAAAAAGCGCCTGTTTGCAAACTAAAAACCTGTGTGGCAATGAGCAGGGGGAAAATGCCCCAGGCAAATATTTTAACAAGGGGTTTCAAAGCAATATGGATGCTGAAATCGGTGAGGTAAGCGCTGCTTTCGGTATTTTTCAGCTCGTTCTTCAGGAACGAAGTTTCTTCGGCATTCAAAAATTTCCTGGATTGCCACTTTTTGATCTCCTTCTTTAAATACCAGCGGGCAACCCCCCAGCGGTAGCGATTTCCAGCTATGTAAAACCTGATCCGCCGGAAAAACTTCCGGTATGGAAAATCCAGAACGGTGTCTTTGAGGTTTCGAAAAAATTCGACAATCTTAACACTGAAAGCGCTCATAAAAATAAAGATACTTTTCAGGAACCATCGGAACGCGCGGTTTTCATAATATGCTTTTTCTTCCGGGCTGACCTTGCCCTGCGAGGCAGCGTAATACAGGCTTTTCCGGTGACGGCTCAGCGATGTCCATTGCGACTGGGTTTTTGTCAACGATTCAATATCGCTGCGCATGGCCTGCCAGGTTTCCGCTCCCAAGGATTCGATGATACGGTCTTTGTGTTGCTCCACGTAGTTGCTGAGTTTTGCGGTGTCAACGTGGTCAAAGAGCCAGCCGCGGTGTTTTATGCACATCGGCAGGTAGTAAAACAGTGTCGAGAGCGGATTCAGCGCGAAGAGCGCGGGCAAGCCGGATTCCAGGTCGATCCATATCCACTGATGCGTCCCGTTATTATGCTGCTTCACCATAAAATTGCTGGCGCCAACGGGATTGCCTTTTCCGGCCTGCCACACCAACCCGTCGAAGCCTGACTCGATGAGCTTTTCGCGGAGTGGTTCCATGACTTCTTGTTTCAATTCCTTCATAAAATCCTTCGCATCGGGAGTCAGCGGGCTGAAGAGCGGAGCGTGCCTGCCATTGATGAATTCCGCGTTGATCTCAAACGCCATTTGTTCCACGTTCCATTTGTAACTATGGGTTTCGGGCAATCGCAGTTGGTCGCCAAACCAAAGCTGGCAAAGGTTGGACAACACCCTTCGCCGGGTCATGGCGGATTGGATCGCAGCTTCGCACCAGGTGTATGGGTTGGCAGATCCCGTTAGTACAAACAGGATGAACTTGCTGACTGGCTCGCCAGTGAAGATCTTTTTGGCAACAGTTTTCCCGTCAATTTCTGACAAAAATACTTTTGCCGACCGGCCATTACCAATGAACTTGCTTTCGTTGATTTGTGCTTGTTTTATCAATTTGTTTTGTTTTTAAAGTTAATAAAGCAACTTATACACGACACTGTATAGACCCCGACACCCGCCCGCCCGTCCCGATTTATCGGAACGGGCGGGCGGGTCTAATCGTGAACAAGTATATGTGGTAGAAAAAGCCTTTTAAAAATCGAAACGGTTTTGGAGGTTCAGCATATTGGATCCTTCAGCCCGGCCGCCAGGCCCATGATCTTGAAATTGGGGGGATAACCAAGGGAAAAGACGGTTTATTTCAGATGGAATCCAAAGGTAAAAATGCTTTTGTAAACGAATGTTGGGAGGTATAAAAAAGTAATGACGATCAATGCGTTTTAAAAATAACCATAATTTTTTAATATTGAAATAAATTGCACACTATTTTCGAGAATAGAACATTGGTGGAAAGTTTATTGGGAAGATATGATCCGGTGTGATACGCCTTGTGTTTGAAATCCGGACAGTATTGTGTCAATCCATCTTGCGAGAGATGTAACAAAGCAAGAGTATAAAACTTAGGTAAAACGTGGCATAAAAGAGCTTTTCAATCCCGGAATTATCTCAGAGAACATCCTGCTATGGCAGAAGGTTTAACCGAAAAAATGCCTACTTCCAAAGAACTATTATTTTTCAGTGTTCCAACCGATTCCGTACTTTAACCGAACACTACTGTTCTGCGCAATGGCCGCAAAACGGGCTTCTTTGTGGCACAAATTATGCTTAAAATTAATTTGAAAAACACTATGACATTCAATCATATTTTTGAATGCCTGCCATACATTACAATTTTATGAGACACGCGAATGAACACTGCAAATACCAGTAATGTAGATATTACTTATTTCAGGAGGATAGCCTTTGTCGGCTCTGCACTATTGATCGGCCTTACCATGATGAATTCCAATGTGGAAACCGGCCTGATCGACTTACCACTTCCAAGGATTTTGATTGCGATTACGCTTTTTAGTGTAGCGGTGGCATCATTCAGGTTTGAGTTCATCCGTGCTCATTGCATGAAGATTTTGTATCTCATTTTTGCCGTTTACAACGTATTTGGTATTTATCTCGTCGCTGTAAACAATTTCCAGGTATTCGATACTTCCACGACTATCATCATCGGTTTTGCGTTGGGCGCTTTTTTTAAAGAAAAGCTGTACCTCAATATATACCTGGTCTTTCTCTTTTTTGTGTATTTGTTTTTCTTTTTGATGGCCGACAAACCGGAAGTCAGCGCTGATTACCTGTTTACTGTTTTGATTCTGATCCTCCTGCTGGGGCAGGTGATGTACACCGGCAAGATCAAAGCAATTGACTCGCTGACCAAAAGCCAGATGGAGTTGGCGAGGAGTGAAGAAAGGTTTCGCAAAATATTTGAAAGTTCGCCCATCGGGATCATGTTGCTCGACAAAGACCTGAAGCCCTTTAAGCTCAATTCGGTGGTAGAAAAAATGCTGGGTTACGCTCAGGAAGATATCATTGATCTTTCGATGGAACAATTTACACATAAAGAAGACCGCGTTGGGTCGGAAGAGTTGATCCGAAGAATGGAGGAAAATGAGAATAAAAGCTATGCTCTGGAGCAAAGGTTTATATGCAAAGACGAAAGCACTATATGGGTGCGCACAACAATGGCTTTTGCCGATCTTGAAAAAAATGGAAGCCAATACATTGTGGCGATGATGGAAGATATTACTTTCCAGAAAAAAGCCGACTTCACTTTGAAAGAATATGCCGGTAAACTGGAAACACATAATAAAGCGTTGGAGGAATTCAGCTATGTGATCTCGCATGATCTCCAGGAACCGCTCAGGATGATCAGCAGCTACACCAGTTTGATTAAGCGGAGGTATATCGATAAACTCGACGATAAGGATGCGCACATCGACATGAGCTATGTCATCGACGGAGCCGAACGCATGAGTTTGCTGATAAAGGATATGCTGGCGTATTCGCGTTGGAGCGCTAAACCGTTCAAACTCGAAAAGGTCGATACTAGGGGAGTGCTCGTGGAAGTTTTGAAAAACCTTTCTATTTCGATTGCGGATAAAAATGCAGAAGTGTATTGTTTTGATATGCCGAATGTTGATACTAACCGGCTCTTATTCGGACAGGTGTTACAAAACCTGATCGGCAATGGTTTGAAATACAGCCAGGAAGGCCGCGAGCCGCGTATTGAAATAAAAGGAGAACAACGCGATTTTGATGTAATTTTTACTGTAAAAGATAATGGTCAGGGCTTTGAGGAAAAAGACAAAGAACGCATTTTCGGGATATTCCAACGCCTGCATGGCAGGGATAGCCAATATACTGGAACCGGTATCGGGCTTGCAATTTGCAAAAGGATCATAGAAAAGCAAGGCGGAAGGATATGGGCGGAAGGGGAAAAAGGTAGCGGAGCGACTTTCTATTTTACGTTTCCAAAGGCAACTGCCGAAAATGTAGAATCGCAGTGATCATAACACCGAGAAGAAAATAAAAATGATCACGATCAATAAGATGAATCCAGCAAACATAATATACCGTGAATTGCTCCGGTATCGGTTGAACAACAGTTCCATCACATCTCTCCATTCCAGGTCTTTGATGTAGGCTTCTCTGCCCAATACAAAATACTTACTGAACCCTTTCCGTCGCTGATCGCCGTGCTTTTTCAGGATAAAAAAATCCTTATTCAGGAAGGCGAGGTCGTACAATTCACTTTTTGTTGTGGTTGTTCCGGCGGTTTGCTCGATGATGAAAGTATTGGAATTGTCGATTTTTCGCCATTTTCCCTGGTGGATATTTCCATCGATGGAATGCAGGTATTCACCTTCAGGCCTGAAGATGTGCAACACTGATTCGTGGAATGTGTCTTCGTCTTTTACTTCGAGCCAGCGGGTGTCGAGATAATATTTCTCCTCATACAAGTCTTCCCCCCACGGTTTCACCAATGGAATGATCATATCCAGGTACTCGTCCATGGAGTTTCTCAAGGGTAGTTCCAGGCTCAGCGATCTGGTTACCGTTTCTAAAAATTTGTTTTCTATCGCCATGATGCTAATACGGCAAATTTACGATTAGTTTGAAAAATAGAGAAAAAGCATTTTGCATGGAATTCAAATACTGAATAGCAGGGCTTAAGTCGCTTATTTTTGAAGAACTCTGGTGAGAATAAAAAAAAGCTTTCGGGTATTACCGAAAGCTTCAATTTTGAGAGAAATATTAAATCTAAGGTTTATCGTTGAAGTTTTTTGGACTTAAATTTTTTTCAGTTGAATTCCCGGATTGGAGTGATGCCAGGATAACAACTGAGCAATGATCTCATAAAAGCGCTTCCATAGTAAAGTTTAATTTATTGTTAGCCACAGGTTTAGTCGAATCAATAGTTGACTTTTAGCAGATCATTCTGTGTTGCATGCAATTTATAGAAGAATGAAGCAGGGTGCTAATAACCGGCGGTTTAAAAAAATGAACGTGTCTATTTTTCTTGTAACCGTGCATGCACGAGAAGGGGGATTAACCATTGAAGTCGTCCATAAAGGCCGTGAAATGTTTTTTCTTGCGGGTTGATATGGGTAGAGTAGTGTTATTCTGTAAAAATACATTCCCCCCTCTTCCGGCATCGAAACCGGTTACTTTACGGCAGTTGATAAGATAGGATTTGTGGATGCGGAAGAAATTCTTAGCGGGCAAAGTTTCCTCGAAGTAATTGAGCGGATGAGTGGAGATGAGTTTCGATCCTGATTCAATATAAATAATTGAGTAGCCGTCCATAGCTTCCAGATACAGTATTTCGTTCAGGGTTATGATATTGTGCTGGGTATGGGAAGATATGATAATCCTTCCAATATCTTCTGAAGGGTTTTGGTAGGCAGCCTGGAGGAAGCGGATCTTTTCATCCTGCTCAGCAATGGATACATTAGCCTTTTCGACCGTGGATTTGAGTTCATCGAGATCAACCGGTTTCAGGATGTAATCGAGCGCTGCATATTTGATGGCTTTGATGGCATATTGGTCGTAACCGGTGACGAAAACCACTTTAAAATCTATTTTGTCAAAAGCATTCAGGATGTCGAATCCGTTGCCTCCGGGGATTTCGATGTCGAGAAAAACCAGTTGAGGCTGCTCTTTTTTGATCACCCGGATACCGGAGAGGACATCGTGAGCGGTTCCCAGTATTTTAACACCTTTACAATAATTGGAAAGCATACTGACCAGGAGTTCTCTGCTATTGACTTCGTCATCGATAACGACTACTTTGATCATTCGGGGAAAATTTTATCAAGATAATGAACTCAGCTTGGGTTCCTTTCAGGTTAGGATCAATAGAAGTTCTGTTAAAAATATTGAAAGTGGCTTTGTAATCTTCTCCTTCGGTATTCAATAACGCAATTTGGTTTTTAATAATTTCTAATCCAAGCGATTTGTTACCGGATTTTGTATGCTTGTTTACGGAATCGTGGTTATATCCATCGCCATTATCAATGATGGTTACTTTGAGCAGTTCTCCTGGCACGGCTTCTTCAAAGCGTATTTCGAGGAATCCTTCGTAGTCGATATTTTTGAAAGCGTGTTTGATCGCATTTTCCAGGATAGGCTGAAAAAGCAAAGGAGGTATAAAATAGTTTCTTTGGGAAATCTGGCTATCCACCTTTATGGCGTATTGAAATTTGTCGGGAAAGCGCATTTTTTCCAGTTCGAGGTAAGTATTTAAAAAAATGATCTCCTCCTCCAGGGTGATATTTTTAAGCCTTGCAAACTGTAGGCCGTCGCGCATCAGTTTTGAAAACCGGGACAAATAGTAATTTGCTTTTTTTGCATCGTTTTTAAAAATGAAATTTTGGATGGAGTTGAGTGCATTGAACACAAAGTGAGGGTTCATTTGATTGCGGAGGGCTTGAAGTTCGGCGTCTTTGGTTTTCAGTTCTGCTTCCTGAAGTCTCCTTTTTTGCTCCGCCTTGAATTGAATCTGCTTGATCCTGTTTTTTATTAAAAATGCTATAATTGTGATAATAGTTAAACCAACAATGACGCGAAACCAAATTGTTTGTGAGAAGTGCGGATTTATTGTAAAAGGGCAAATGACGGGTTCTTCGCTCCATTGCCCGAATTTGTTTTGGGCAGCCACCTCAAAGGTATATTCGCCCGGTGGCAGATCGTTGAAACGAATGTCGCGGTTGTTAGTGTAGTACCAGTCGTGCGTTTCATTTTTATTTTTGAGCCGGTAGCGGTAAAAGGGGGTATCGTTTTGTTTTCGGTAGGAGATACCGGTATATTTAAAATACAGGCTGTTTTGGGAATGTTTCAGATTGAGCGCCTCAGAAACATTATAGGTCGAATCATTCACGGTGATCTCCTCCAGAATTATTTTCGGGGGAGGTATAGGATGATCGATAGATTCGGGAATGAAATAATTGATGCCTTTATTGGTGGCTAGCCAGATATGATCTTTCCACTTGGTTACGTCATTTATGTAATTGGATAAAAGGCCGTCTGTGGTGTTGTAGCTGGTAATTTTAGTAATAGAGAGGATATTGTCCCTAAAGCTATAGATCAATTTATTGAGACCTTTGTTAGAGGCAACCCAAAGCGTTGAATCATTTTCAACAAAAACCCGGTTGATGAGGTTGCTGGATAGCCCATTCCTCGCATCGATTTGGAAAATAGTGTCCCGGGTTTTGTAGATCACTCCGTTGCCTACAGTGGCTAGCCAGAGGTTGGTACGCTGATCTGATTTAATGTCATTGATCCTGCTTTTCAGCAATGTAAATTTTTGATGCTCATGAAAAATGCTATCAAAAGTAAATTTGTCCGTGAAGAATAGGCCGTTGGTTGTTCCAAACCATAGATGTTTTTCGGCTTCGTAAACAGAGATTATTTTTTCTGGAAAATATGGATAGTGTTTTTTGATTATTTTTTTTGAGCTAGCTTGAATGACATTGAAACCAATATTAAGTGTAGCCAAGAAATAATCACGATTAAATTCCCATAAATAGTAATAATTTTCATCGAGTAGATAATCTTTAAATGTTAGCTGATGTCCGACTTCTTCAATGATTAAGTTTTTTAATACAGCTTTATTTTCATTACATTTTTGACCAAAAAGAAACTGACTATTTTGACCAGGTATCGCTTTTTTTTTCAAGTTGATATTATTATCTATAAATAAGATATCACCTTTAGAATTCCCAAAAATTAAATGATTTTCTAAAGGTAAAGCAACCATGATTTTAGCAGGATTAAAAATACTTGTAGTTTCTATTATGGTATTCAAATAAAAAGACGGGACTAAAAAAACTCCATTTTCTAAAGTTGTCAACCAGAAATTTCCCTGTATGTCTTTTAGAAAACCCGAAACAGTCATGCCCTTAAAATAATGAACCGGATTTAAAGGGAATTCTTGAATTGTATGTTTGATTACCCCAGATTTTGTACACAACCAAATGTTGCCACTACTGTCAGTGTCAATATTCAAGATATTGTCTAAGTATTGCTCTTTAATTAAGCTATTATTCTTGATAAATAATCCTATTTTATGAAAATCTATATTTTCTTTAGGGTTTTTATGAAAGTTCACAAAGAGATAGTGACCATCTTGTTTTATAAGTTCTAAATCTACCCAGGTATCATCCGGAATGTAATACCCATCCAAATCAATGAAGCTTAGATTTTCAATAGAAATTGATGAATAGTCTTTTTGCAGGTCATCAAATTTTACTTCTGTTATTTCACCATTATCATTAGATATTGTAAACTTTCGGGTTGCTCCAATACCTGTCATCCAGAAGAAAATTTTCCCGGTTTTATCCCATACCATTTTTTGTACCCATCTACCTTTCACAAATTCCTTCAACTCATCATTCCACTTATAAGGATAAAACTTCTCATGGTCATAAATACTCAATGAGCCATCGATGCCCGGAAACCAGAAATTCCCCTGGCGGTCTTTCCATATCGCTAAAGTGGTATTATTTGCAAGGCCATCATCTGTTGTATATGTTTTGAACTCGTAACCATTGTAGCTGCAAACTCCTCTGTCCGTTGCAAACCATAAAACCCCATTTGGATCAGCTTCAACAGCGTAAACCTCTGAGCTTGGCAATCCGTCTTTAGTGTCAAAATTGATGTAATAAGGATCTTGCCCTGCAATGACCGCAGGTAGGTATATCAGCAGTACCAGGAATAATATTTTATTGATACGATGGTGCATTTACATACGAATAAAGGCAGCCTCGAAATCCGAAACTGCCTTACAAAATAAGGTTTTTTATTTCTTCTTTGAAACTAAAGCCGCTCCCCGTCCTTATACTTTACAATAAAAGCCTCCGGGAATCCGAGGTTCCTTACTTTTTCTGTTATTCGCCGGGCTTCGCCGAGCGAAAAATAATCTGCCAGCAATATCCTCGTCCAACCTTTTGCAGGAATTTTTTCGATATCGATCCGGCCCATGTCTTTCACGCGATTAAATTGTGCGTCCTGGCTGTTATAAGTTTCCACCGTACTGATCTGTACTTTGTAATAAAAGCCCTCGCGCTTTGGAGCATCGGTTGTAACTTCATTCCCCTGAAAGTAGGAATTGACATAAAACGCGCTTTCAGTGATATTACTTTTGGGTATGGAAGATTGTTTTTGAGCAGGGTTTTCACGCTGGACAGAATCATTGTCCACGCTTGCCGTTGTGTTTTCTTCACGCAATACGAGTTTTCGCGGCTGGGTTGCCTGACCTCCTGAAAGGCTTTCCAGGTAGATCGCCTTGCCATAGTTTTTTTCAGGGCTGTATTGAAAAGTGTTGAAGTTGAACCAACCTGTTTTGTAGCCTTCTTTGATGGCCTCGATGCGAAACTCTCTGTCGGGGATCAGCGAAAATTCATAGGTGCCGCTTGAGGTGATCAGCGAATGTAATATCCTTTTTTGATCGTTTTCCATTTTTTCATAAAGGATGATCTGCGCTTGATCTATCACTTGGTTGTTGTTTTTATCATAAATATTTCCGCTGACGATCACTTCCTGAGGAGGGATTGAAAAATAAAAAATGTCATCGTGCCGGGTTGAAATTTTCTTTAACCCATAGAGCCTGTTGGAGCTGAAAAAGCCTCCGAAAGACGAAGCATTTTTCACAAAATAATAATCGTCAGCAGGAGAGTTATAAGGAAGGCCAAGGTTTTGTGGAACCGACCACTCAGAAGCAGTTTCTTTTGATTTGAAAATGTCAAACCCTCCCAGAGAAGCATGTCCGTTGGAACTAAAATAAAGCGTTTTTTCAGCAAGATTGTAAAAAGGCGTTACCTCGTCGCCGGTAGTGTTGACAGAAGCGCCGGCATTTTGTGGAAGGGTGAAATCAAAATCATTGCTGTTGACGTTGCGACTCGTGTACCAAATGTCCATACCACCGATGCCGCCTTTCCGGTCGGATGAAAAAAACAGGATTTCGGTCTGCCCTTTGATGACTACAAAAGGATGCGTGGCGGTGGTGCCATCGAGCTTTAAATAATCGCGAAGTTTTTTTGGCGCTGACCAATTGTCTTCATCCCTTTCGGAAACGTAAATATCACAAGCCGCTTTAATTGGGTCGAATTGAGCGGTTTCACAAATAGTAAAATAGAAGCGCTTGCTGTCGGGAGTGAAGGTTCCGTTGCAAATGTGTCCGTTTTCAATATCCGGGAAATCGGGTTGTACGGCTTTTATCCAGTTGCCGGCTTTGAGTTGTGAACGATATAGCCTGGTTTGAGGAGCCATCGTGGAAGAGAAATACAAAATATCATCGGAAAATGGAAGGGGTGCAAATTCGTCGGCCATCGTGTTTACATTTTCACTGAGCAATTGAAGATCGATGTTTTTGTCCACCGGGGCGTTGGCAGCCAATTTGCATCCACTGAACTCTTTGTCAACGATTTTGGCAATTGCTGTTCTGTCGCTGCCATTGTATTTTTTCAGGAATGCATTCAATTGTTCAATGGCCTGATCGCACCGGTTGTTTTGCTTCAGGCAACGCGCATATTGCAAACCGGCGAGTGGAAAGTTTTCAACATCTTCTTTCGCATTTTCATAAGCCTGGGCTGCTTTATGGTAGTCACGCAGTTTAAAAAATGATTCTCCGGCAAGATAGGCCAGATCGGTTCTGGAGCTTTTCTGTTTCCAGGCTTCGAGATAGTGTTGAGCGGCTTCTTCGTATTTACCGGCAGCATAGAATTCTTCTGCCGTCTTGGCGATCTTTTTCCAATTGGTTTCCTGACCGATAAGACCGCCAGAGTACAACAAAAATGCGATAATCGTTAAAATTGATTTCATAGTTCAGGTGATTAAAAGCGAGGTCATGGAAAAATCGGAACCGATTTCCATGCTACGCATCTTGAGTAATTGGTCAAAAGTAAAATAGCCAGGTTTAAGCGGAGCGATTTTGATCCCGACATTCATGTCGGTGTCTGAAGTCTTACATCTTATCTCTGACATCTTTCTTAATTAAAATATTTTCAATGACTTTTGAATAATGTTGATGTTCGAGTTGCAGCACCTTTTGAGCGATGGTCTCCGGGCTGTCTTGTGGTGTGATCGGGCAACTTGCCTGGAACAGGATCTTTCCTTCGTCATAATTTTCGTTTACGTAATGGATCGTTATTCCCGACTGTTTTTCATTGGCTGCTTTTACAGCCTTGTGGACGTTCATCCCGTACATGCCTTTGCCCCCGAATTTGGGCAACAATGCCGGATGGATATTGACGATCCGGTTGGGAAATTCTTTTATCAAATACGCTGGTATGAGCAGCAAAAAGCCCGCCAATACTATGAAATCAATGTGATATATTGAAATTTTTTTTAAAATATCCTCACTGTTGTAAAAACGATTGCGATCGATGACCAAAACCGGGATATTATTTGACCGGGCCATCTCCAACACCGGGGCTTTTTCATTGTTTGAAACGATCAGGCTTACTTTTACTTTATCGTGGTTTTTAAAATACTCCACGATCTTTTTTGCATTGCTGCCGGTACCTGATGCGAAAATAGCGATGTGATGCATTCGAAAAATATAAGTTGGGTTTAGGCTTTGAAGGAAAGGGCTGTATTCATCCAAGACAAATTCCTGTAGTTCAC
>CAZKDA010000135.1:0-12826 GCA_964551455.1 uncultured Saprospiraceae bacterium | reverse complement strand
TTTTATGTTTTTTTATCATAATTATCTGCGTCCCTCTGCCTGCCTGTAAGACTTCGGCAGACAGGCGTCAATTAAAATTAAGTATGACCTTATGCTTTTGCAGAAGAGTCATCTATTTTCACTGCACTTCAAAAGCGCGATCTGCCATTTTCATGATTGACATATCGTGGTTCATCGACATGGCCACGATCCTGAAAAAACCGGCTGTGGTTGCCGTAAAGGCGTCTGCACTTTCAAAGGTGTAAGTTCCTTCAACGTGGACATGCCCCTGGGTTAAGATATCCACCACGTCTTCATTCTCGTCGATGATCTCAATCCGCACATGATGGATGGTACCGCCATGATCGTGCGTAAACACGACTTTTACCGGAAGGTCGTCATTGACATTGATGACGGTACTTTCAGCAGGTTCCTGAATATCAACGGCGACATCGTAAGTAGCCGCTCCGGTGACTGTAAACGAACGGGTGGCTTCTACTTTGCCTGCATGTTCATCGTGGTCTGTGGTGATGATCCTCACCTTGTAATTGCCGGGCAGGTGAGCGTGGTAATGTTCGTGGATATGATGATGGCCTTCGGCGTGGATGTGTTCGTTATCCACTAATTTTTCAACCACATTTCCATCTTCGTCTTCGATCAAAACAGAAACATTGTGGATGAGCTTATTGTCTTCGCGGTGAATATCTGCTTCGATGTGCAATTCCTCCCCTTCCTCGATGCTGGCTCCTTCAGCCGGGATAGTGAAAGTTATGGTAGGGTTATATTCATCGTGGTCGTGGTCGTCATCTTTTTTCTTACATCCGGAAGAAAGCACTGCAACAGCCAAAAATAAGAACAGGTATTTTTTCATTTTTTGATGATTTAATTGGTTAAAAAAAATTATGTTTAAAATAATTCAAAGTTTGAAATTTGATAAAAAAGGTATTGTTTCCGCTTTAAAAAAGGTAAGCCACGTTGGCCGAAACCCTCGGGCTTATTTCTACTTCTCCTTCGGAATAATTTTGTTGAAAAGGTTGTTGGAAAGTTGCGCCAACCAGCATTTTTCCAATATAAACATCCAATCCTACAGTTCCGAACAAACCATTGCCTCCGGTTCCGTGAGGATGCGTGCCGTACAATCGGTCAGATGAAATCGCTTCCAGGTAAAAGCCCCCGAAAGGTACGAATTTCAAAGCTTTGACGTCCTTTTTCCAATAGCCGTAAATGCTTCCTGTCAGCCGGTTGCCAAATTGGTAGCCGTATTGGTTTTCGGTGTTGAAGCGATAGAAGGCATTGGCGGTGATCCCTGAGTTGATGAACTTCAGGTTATAAGTGGTTTGGGCCGTAAAGTCAAAACTGTTTGTTCCCAAATTCATATTGTCGGGGATCTTGTCGTCCTGGATCGGGTCATATTTTCCCGTTGGAAGTTTTACGCCTGCTCCGATGTCGAGTTGGTGTCCGGGTTTGTTCTCCTCCGGGCTGGTTTTTATTAGCGAGTAAATACCGCTGACGGAGATATCGCCTATGCCGGAGAGGTTAACAGGAAGTGTATTGATGCCGGAGCGGTCATTCACGAGATAAGGAACTACGGCAGCCAACTGAAAACGGGAACCCAAATAATATCGTCCCCAGAGTTCGAATTGGTTAAATTGATCTATGGTTTGATGGTTTTTATCATACCTGTCAATCGAGCGGAAAACGGTGTGTTGGTATCGCACACCTACGAAGTTGTAGTTCATTTGTGCCAACAGGCCTATGCCGCCTGTCGAAACGCTGCACCCGCAAGCATCGCATGCCATTCCCGAATTGACCATCAGCATGATAAACGCAAATGAAATGATGATTTGCTTTATCATTTTTAAAGATTTTTAAACTTGAAAAAATTAATTTGAGCCATGAAAAGCTCAGGCGGAAGGCGGGTGGAAAACGGGATCGGCAAAATCAATTTCCAGGAGTGAAACAGGCTGGAAACAGGATTGCCGGGAAGATTTATCGTGAGTTATTTTAAATTCATTGGCATGGAGAAACAATTCCATTTTGGCTGGTTCAAAACCCGGAAAGGGCATGTCGGGAGCAGGGCGCTCCTGTGATTGCTCGACCATCTTTGCCAGTTGGCAATGCCCTTTGCATTTCGATTGCTTCACTTCGCGCTCGACACAAAGATTTTTAGCAAAATAATCCTGGTTGAGTTTGAAAACCAAACAGATGGCTGCATCCCTGAAAGTGACCAGGGAAACCACTGCGATAAGTAATATGGAAGTGATGATCCGCATTTGATTTTGCAAAGGAACCAAAGTTTTAAACAACGGCAAAGCTACAACTAAATATTTGGCAGAAAAATGACAAATATCACCACAGCTTGACGGTTAAGAATGGGTTGCCCTGTAAGGGCAAAAGCACTATAAAAGGGTGGCGCCTTTTGTCGTGAATAAAGATTTGAGTTAGTTCACACAAAATATCCCAATTTTTGGTAGCAACTTTTTCCCGGACTTTTGAACACCATCTGTTTAAAACCTCCATCAGATTACAATTTTTTTATACCTTTATCATCATTGTTTCAATAACTTTTTACAAAGAAAAACACGATGGAAACACTATTATTTCTATTCACCGGCCTGGTGCTGGGAGCGATTTTCGCGTGGTTTGTCGCCCGATATAAATTTGCCTCGGAGAGCGGGAACCTCTCCAAAGAAGAATTGCAACAGCGCTATGTTTTGAAAGAAGTGTTTGAAACCCTTCAAAGCCAATCCGATATCCTCAAAGACGATCTGAAAGAAAAGGAGCAGGAACTGCGGCAAGTTGTCAGCCAGCTTTCCGCAAAGGAAGAAGAAAACCGTCATTTGTTTCAAAAACTTTCCGAACAAAAAGAAGAATTGAACGAAATTCAACGCAAATTCCAGACTGAATTTGAAAACATCGCCAATCGATTGCTCGAAGAAAAAACTGAAAAATTCACCCGTCAGAACAAACAACAACTCGACGACATCCTCAGCCCGCTCCGCGAAAAGATCAAAGACTTTGAAAATGGTATCGACAAAAAATTCCACCAGGAAACCATCGATCGCATTTCCCTGAAAAAAGAGATCGAACAACTCCGCGACCTCAACCTCCAACTCAGCCAGGATGCCGTAAACCTCACAAATGCTTTGAAAGGCGATTCCAAATCGCAAGGCGACTGGGGCGAGTTCCAACTCGAAATGTTGCTGGAAAAAGCAGGTTTGCTGAAAGAGGTTCATTACCGTACACAAGCGCAATTCAAAGATGATGCGGGCAAGGATAAACGACCGGATTTCATCATCCAACTCCCGGAAGAAAAACACATCATCATCGATTCAAAAGTATCGCTTACTGCTTACGAAAAGTTCTTCAACGAGATCGACGAAAAGAAAAGAAAAAAACACCTCAAGAATCATATCCTCAGCATGAAAAACCACATCAAAGACCTTAGCGGTAAAAAATACCAGTCGCTTTACCAGATCAACTCTCCGGATTACCTGTTGCTTTTCGTACCGTTGGAGCCTGCGTTTTCACTCGCTATCCAAAACGATCAGCAAATTTTCACAGAAGCGCTGGAGAAGAACATCGTCATCGTTTGCCCTTCCACTTTACTTGCCACCATGCGCACCGTGGCTTACATCTGGAAGCAAGACAAACAAAAGCGGAACGTCCTGGAAATTGCCCGCCAAAGCGGTTTGCTTTATGATAAATTTTGCAACTTCGTGGAAGACCTGCAAGCCATCGGCGCACGCCTGGACAGCGCGAAAGATTCGTATCACGATGCCATGAACAAGCTCACGGAAAGTAAAAAAAAGGGTGATACCCTGGTTGGTCGGGCAGAGAAGATCAGGCAGCTTGGCGCTAAAGCTTCCCGCTCACTGCCCAAAGAAATGCTGGAACTTGCCGGAGAAAATAGCGATGATGGGGTGTGATGGTGTCAGGTGTCAGGTGTCAGGTGTCAGGTGTCCGGTGTCAGGTGTCAGGTGTCAGGTGTCAGGTGTCAGGTTTCGGGTTCATGGTTTCCGGTTCACGGTTCACGGTTCACGGTTCACTAGATGACTAGAAACCAGAAACTTGCCTGACGGCAAAGGCAGGCTACGAACTGCATCCCAATACATTTGTAATCAAAAACACGAAAAATGATCAGACCGTTAGCTGAACGATTGCGTCCGAATTCGCTGGATGATTTTGTGGGGCAAGAGCATTTGGTAGGGAGAGGGGCCGTGCTGAGGCTCGCCATTGAATCCGGGAACATTCCCTCATTCATTTTATGGGGACCGCCGGGAGTGGGAAAAACCACGCTTGCGGGCATCATTGCTCATCAGTTGAAAAGACCTTTTCATACTTTGAGTGCGATCAATTCGGGGGTTAAGGATATCCGGGATACCATCGAAAAAGCGCGTGGCCAGCATTTTTTCAACAAACCGAATCCCATACTTTTTATTGACGAGATCCATCGTTTCAGCAAATCACAACAGGATTCCCTGCTAGGAGCTGTCGAAAAAGGGATCATTACACTGATCGGTGCCACTACCGAAAACCCGTCTTTTGAAGTCATTTCCGCGCTGCTTTCCCGCTGCCAGGTTTATGTTTTAAAACATCTGACTAAAGAAGAACTGATCCACCTTGTCGATAGCGCCCTGGAAAAAGATGAATATTTGAAAGAAAAAACCATCAGGATCGAAGAATACGACGCCCTGCTTCAGTACTCCGGCGGCGATGCCCGTAAGCTTTACAACATCCTGGAACTGGTTTCCAATCATCCCACTGAAAATGGAGAAATAGTCGTTACGAATGATCTTGTAAGAAACCTCATCCAGCAAAATATCGCCCTTTACGACAAAGGCGGCGAGCAACACTACGACATCGCTTCCGCGCTGATAAAATCCATCCGTGGCAGCGATCCCAATGCTGCGGTTTACTGGTTGGCGAGAATGATCGAAGGCGGAGAAGACATCAAGTTCATTGCCCGAAGGCTGATGATCTCCGCCTCGGAGGATATCGGCCTCGCCAATCCCAACGCGCTGCTGCTGGCTACTACTGCTTTCCAGGCTATCCAGGCCATCGGATTGCCGGAGGCCAGGATCATCCTTTCACAAGCCGCGATCTATCTCGCTACTTCACCGAAGAGCAATTCCGCTTACAAAGCCATCAATAAAGCCCAGGATTCGGTACGGAAAACCGGGACACTGCCCGTGCCCTTAGCTATCCGCAATGCCCCGACCGCACTGATGAAAGACCTCGACTATGGAAAGGATTATCAATACGCACACGATTTTGAAAATAATTTTGTGAACATGGAATTTCTGCCCGAAGATATTTCCAACACACGCTTTTTTGATCCCGCAGTCAATCCGGCGGAAGAACGCATTCGAAAGTTTTTAAAAGATAATTGGAAAGAAAAATATGGGTATTGATGTGGTTGGAAGTTTGAAGTTTCTAGTTTCTAGTCATCTAGTGAACCGTGAACCGTGAACCGTGAACCGTGAACCGGAAACCGGACACCTGACACCGGAAACCGGAAACCGGAAACCGGAAACCGGACACCATAAACCACAAACCACGAACCATCTACCTCGCCGTTTTTTTATAACCCTCTTTGCAAATTTTTTTGAATTTTTCAGGGTTTTCAAGCTCTTTGTAGAATTTCCCGATGTAGCGGAGCATGTCTTTTCGCCAACCTTTACCTAAGAGATCGAATCCCTGGATACTGGCAATAATTTCGTTTTCTTTTTCAAGAAAAAGGGCTATGATTTTCTCCATCTCCTCGTCACCGGGATATTCGGCGGTATAAATCCGATGCCTGACGCCGTATTGGGCAAAGTCAGGGTTGGGTACGGAGTATTCGGCATTTACCAGGCCGGAATAATCAAAATCATAAGGTACAGGGATGACCTTGCCGGATTTTTTCTTTTTCAAAAACTTGGTGTTGTGCGACAAAGACAGGTTCCAGTCCGTGTTGCTGATCATGTATTGAAACACACTCAGAACACCATATTCGTAAGCGCTGCACGAATCGGCAGTGAAACCATACCCGCTTATCTCTTTGCTTTTGAGCCGGTCTGCCATCGCATCGGTATCTTCGATCAAAAAGGAGTAATTCCTTGCTGGTTTTAAATCGTTTTCAGCATCGACGTAAGTAACATCCAGGAGTTTGACATTGAAGCTGTTTTCCGTGATGATGTTGTATATTCTATACACCAGGTATTCG
Source organism: uncultured Saprospiraceae bacterium (assembly GCA_964551455.1). GTDB lineage: Bacteria > Bacteroidota > Bacteroidia > Chitinophagales > Saprospiraceae > JAHDHW01. Next base: position 6,639 of record CAZKDA010000135.1, on the reverse strand, counting down.
CGCAGGAGATAATACTGGTACTTTTTGTTTCGCTGACAGGTATTGACCATTTTCAGTTTGTCGTGCTTTTTTTCCAAACCTGCCTTTTTGAGGTCATCTTTTGAAAAATTCAGGAGATAGGGCGGCATTGAGCATATTTTCTTCCGGGATTTGCCGCGTGGAGATATTTTGACGCCCCAATCGAACTCACGGCCATCGATGACAAAGGAATATTTTGAAGAAACCTCGTAATCTTTGAAACGGTTGTCCATCAAGCCGTTTACGTCGGTAGTCAGGATGACTTTGGTTATGGAAGGATCGGAGGACAGAAAATCGAACAGTGAAATATCCGATTTCTTTTTCTCCTTTTTCAGCGGGCTGCCCGCCTCAACCAGCGTATCGGGCTGGGCTGCAACACCACTGGTAAAACATATTAAAAACAGGAAAACCGGCAACAGCAATTTCATAGAAAAGATAAATTACAGATGATTGTAAAAAAGCTAAATTTACAACAATCATCTGTAATTTCATCACAGGTTTTCGCCGACGAAGGCTTCCGCACATGAAGCAGGGTTGTTGAGGATATTAAAAAAGGATTTGAGGTATTGCATCACTTCCCTTTTTGATTTTTTATCCAGCAATTCCAGGTTTTTCACCACATTGAAAAGCGGCTCTTTCTGTTTTTTAAAATAACGGATCATTTCTTCAAGGTGCTCCAAATTTTCCACCTTATCCATAAATATCCGCTGCTCGACGGAAACCTGCTTGTAGTCGGGATTCGGGCGGGCATAGGAAGTTTTGACCATTCCCGCAAAATCAAAATCGTAGGGGATCATCATGATCCGGTTGTCTCTGGCAGATTTTACGATCTTGATATTGTGCATCATTTTGGGTTTCCAATCGGTATTTCCGATCATAAACTGGAACATGCCAAGCACCTGTCTGTCGCTGGATTCCATTACGCTGAGATCAACGTTGTACTCTTCGATCTCTTCGCCATTCAGTCGCATGGCCATTTCTTTGGTGTTTTCGATCAGGAAGGCATAACGCACTATTGGTTTTTTACTGACATCAGCATCCAAATAGGTTATCTCCAGCAATTTGACCCTGAAACTCTTGGGCGTCAGTTCGTTGAAAAGTTTATAAGCCAGGTATTCTTTCAAAACCGATTCGCTTTCCGATTCCTCCTCCATGCAATGGCTGACCAGCTTGTAAGTTTTGTGTTCCGGATTGAGGCCTTCACCGGTTAGGTCGTCTTCGCGGAATTTGATCTTCAGCGGAGGAAAATCACAAACTTTTCGCCGGAAACGGCCACGTGCTTTGATCTTGACGGCTTTGCGAAACTCTGTGCCGTCCTCGTCCGTAAATGAAAAGATCGCGGGCTGGTATTTGTCTTCGTTTTTCTCATCGATCAGCTTTGCAAAATTGGATTCCAGCGTGACTTTTATCGCAGCCGATGCTTCCAGTTTATCAAAAATGCTTTTCGATATTGTGGAAGTATTGGCGTCAGCAAGATTAGCCGTTGCATTGTCCTGAGCAATAGCAAATGTTGTTGATAAAAGCAGGTTAAAAGTAAAAATCCAAAGATACCCGGTTGAGAACAAATTTTTCATGATGATACTTTTTTTAAATGGTTGCGGGGTTTAAAACAAAAGCCGTGTAAAGCTCAAAAAAAACGCTTGCGATTGCATTCAAAATAGACAGAAGGAATTGTTTTTCAGACTAATGCCCGACAGGATAAAAAAGCGAGGAGACAACGACAAAGCATTTTTTAACCATCGAAAACGGCATTTTAATTTCCGGTTCGTTTTAATAAGAAACTGCAAATTTCAAGGAAAATAAACTGCCGGTCAAGTTGGGATATTTAAGTAAAAACCGGCCATTTTGCGGCGACATAAGCCAACGAAATTTTATTGTTCCTACAACTAAAAGCGCCTTTATAAATTGTGGTTTACAGGAAAATCCATCAATGATAATTTTGTATATTTGTGCTCATTTTTTTTCTGTAGAAACCAATAGTTTTATTTTTGCTTTACCTTAAACCTGTTAACCAATATTAAATCAAGAATTATGAATGTAGCTTCAGTCGAAAATCTGCAGATCATTAAAGAAAGCGCCCGTGATTTTGCAGAACGATTCATTCGTCCACATGTCATGGAATGGGACGAATCCCAACATTTCCCGATCGACTTAATGCATAATTTAGGAGAACACGGATTTCTCGGCGTACTGGTCCCTGAACAATACGGAGGCTCCGGCCTCGGATACCAGGAATACATCACCGTCATCGAAGAAATAGCAAAGGTTTGCGGCTCCATTGGCCTGTCGGTCGCGGCCCACAACTCACTTTGCTCCGGCCATATCCTGGCTTTCGGAAATGAAGACCAAAAACAAAAATATCTGCCCAAACTAGCCAAAGGCGAGTGGATCGGTGCCTGGGGCCTCACCGAACCCAACACCGGAAGCGACGCAGGTCGCATGAAGTGTGTTGCTGAAAAGGACGGCGACCACTACATTATCAACGGAACCAAAAACTGGATCACACACGGAAAATCCGGTCATGTAGCCGTAGTGATCGCCCGCACTGGTGAGCTGCTCGACAGCCACGGTATGACTGCATTCGTGGTGGAAAGAGGTACGCCGGGATTTTCCGCCGGAAAAAAAGAAAACAAGCTGGGAATGCGTGCTTCCGAAACCGCAGAAATGATCTTCGACAACTGCCGCATCCATAAAAACCAGATGCTGGGCAACGAAGGCGAGGGCTTCATCCAGGCTATGAAAATCCTCGATGGCGGCAGGATATCCATCGCTTCGCTGTCTTTGGGCATCGCCAAAGGAGCTTACGAAGCTTCCGTGAAATACGCCAAAGAAAGACACCAGTTTGGAAAACCCATCGCCAGTTTCCAGGGCATCAGCTTCAAGCTGGCGGATATGGCTACCAAAATCCAGGCTGCCGAATTGCTCACCCGCCAGGCAGGCGACATGAAAGACAAGGGTAAAAAAATGACAAAGGAATCTGCCATGGCGAAATACTATGCCTCGGAAGTCGCCGTAGAAGTCTCCACGGATGCCGTTCAGATCCATGGTGGATATGGTTACACCAAAGACTTTCCCGTAGAAAAATTTTACCGCGATTCGAAGCTCTGCACCATCGGCGAGGGTACTTCCGAAATTCAGAAGATTGTGATCGCAAGGGAAGTGCTGAAGGATTGAAGGCGATATTCTCCGATAAAAATTTGTGATGGATGGTAAGGATTGATTTGCAATGGCTCAGCGACCTTTGCGTCTTCTTTGCGAACTTTGTGTTTTTTAGGACAAAAAAGGAACACAAATGAAGCAAAAAGCTAAATATTTACAATTTTGAAATGCGCTACATGTTTGAAATGCTTATCCTTTGTGGCCAAAGGTATTTCATTCACTTTACAAATTGCTGCAATCCAAATATCATTTTCAGGAATCGGTGTGCCTTTATCCTTCAGCTTTTTTCTGATTTGAGCATAGCTTTCTGCAACCAGTGAGTTAGAGTTCAGGATTACACAAATTACTGAATTCGTCTGAGATCAGTTTTTGTATCTCCTGGGCCTGACCCTTTTCCAAAGTGCCGGCAAAGCTTAAAACCGATTTTTTATTATTGATCTTCAAAGCTTTGTTTTGTTTGAGAAGCTGGATATACTCAAAAATCTGATTGAGTAAAGCGGGATTATTGATCTTATTTACATCTGCGATTATATTTTCCCTTATAGTCATGCCTTTGGATTTAATGAACAATCGGAAAACGCTTCTTTGGTTTATACAAGATATAAACAAAATTACAAGTTACAGATTTTCCTTTATTTTGAAAAATAAGGTATTTACAAGTTCATTAGTATTAACGATTTCTGAGTACAGGCTCTTTAATACCCCAAAGTAACAGTAAGGTAGAAGAACCGTATCCCGAAATGAAATTTTTCCTATAACGTCAGCTTCTGCGCGATACTTTTCGGGATAGCATCTTTGTGTACCATCACGGAAACGGTTTTCAATTGGAAGTATGCCTCCGACATATACAAAAATCCTTTGTAATCGCCGATCTCGCCCCAGGAGTTTTTGATGAGGTAGTACTTGTTGCCATCCTGATCTTTTGCGATGCCGGTGAGGTGCATCAGGTGATCGTCCGTTGTGGCAAAGCTTTCAAAAGTACTTTGGCGGAGTTCCTGCGTGACTTTGATCTCTTCACCGGGCTTTTCGAATAGGTCTTCTCGTTTTTCATCCACAGGGAGGATAGCGATCCCGTTTTTTGCTGAAAAGCCTTTCTCACTCACATCGCCGTCCCAAGCAATGGAATAGCCTTTTTTGATCGCTTCATCAACGATGCGTTGCAAATCCTCCATCGGCACATTGTAAAATGAGCCGTTGGAATAGTTATCCGGGATCTCCAGCACAAAGCGGCTATAAAAGGGATGATGGGTATAGGAAGTGATATTGACATAATCGTCGGGATTGAAGCCGAGGCTGGCTGTGAAGCTCTCCGGAGAATAAGATTTTCCGTTGTACGAAAATGTTTCAGGTACTTCACCCAGATAAACATCCACCACGCAATCGAAAGCTTTCGGCCATTGAGGGCTTAATTTTTTCTGAGAGAGCACACCGTCGAGCATGCCTTTCAATACGGCTTCCATCTCGCTGTGGTCGTGCTTTGCGGCTTCATCGAGCTTCCCGGAATAGGCCGATTCCGGTACCACGCCGTATTTTTTGGCGATGAAGATCAGGTCGTGCGCCAGGCTGCCCTGGCTGAAGTTGGCCTTACCCTGCCGGAGTACGTAGTTTCTTGCTTTGTCGCGGTAGATGTTCCGCACCACGAACATTTCCGACAGATCGTGGGAGCCATTTCCCATCCGCATGATCTCGGATTCCAGAAAGGAGGCTGTGGCAAAACTCCAGCAGGTTCCGGTTTTGTCCTGGCTTTTTACAGGGGTACAATTTACCGAATGCGTGGTTTCAAAGGTATAGCCGCTTTTTTCGAGTACGTCCACCTGGGCGGGCAAGGTATAATTGGCAAAGATGATGGCTATAAAAACTAAAGTCAGGGTTTTTATTCTTCCGGTCATTTTTTTCTGGTTTATAAAATTTAAATTCAAATTTTGTCTGTGTAAAATTAAAAAATTGTTGCAAAGCTCAGGGATTCCAAAACAAATAAGCTCGTGGATTTAGACGATCCTGTAGAATTGTTCTGCAAATATCCGGAAAACGATCTGTGAAAATCTACCTGCTGCGCTATTCACCTGAGTTGAAATCGGGCTACCGCGCCGTTGGCTCCAGCCATCCATCCGACCCTGCTTTCGGGGTCATAAGCCGCAGTATGAAACGACGTTTTGCTGAGGGTCGTCCAGCTTTTACCGCCATCCGGCGACCATGAAATTCCGCTGGTACCCACCGCGAGATAACCGTCGTTTTCCAAAAAAGCCACACATGATTTATATGGAACAGATTCGGGAGCATCGATGCCCGTCCAGGTTTTACCGCCGTCGCTTGTGAGGATCACGTTGCCGACAGCCAGCGAATCAGCCTGGTAATCGCCACCCACGGCGACGCCATTTTGTTCATCTTTGAAAGCGATGGAAAATATCCCGGCGGAAGGCTTGCCACTGACCATCGGTGTTTCCGTGACCAACCAGTTTTCTCCACTGTCGGTTGAATAAAAAACGCGGGCTTTGGCGCCGCCGGTGGCGATCCAGACCTTTTGGCTGCCGAAGGTTGCGATGCCGGTACCGCTGGCCGCGAAGCCGTATTCCTCAGTGTTGAGCGGAGGCAAGGTCGATTGCCCTACCCTACTCCAGGTTTCTCCGCCGTCGGTTGTTTTCAGCAGATACAATTTATCATCGATGGGATCGCTGATCAGTATTCCTTTGCTATCGTTCCAAAAATCGAAGCCATCGAAAAAGGCATCCGGTTCCGCATTGATATACGTGGTTTTCCAGGAGTGTCCGTCGTCTGTGGATTTGTATATCCGGGATTGGTCGCCATTGCCGATGCTCATGAGCAAAATGGTTTGGTCGCCTGTCAATTCTATGTCGCGAAAATCCAGTGAATCGGCTCCGGGCACATCCACTTTTTGCCAGGAAGCGCCGCCATCGACTGTTTTCAAAACGGTTCCGCCGGTTCCGCAAACCCAGGCTTTGAGTGCGCTTTTTACAGCAACACCGCGAAAAGAGGCCGTCGATCCGCTTTCCTGGATTTGGATCTCAGGGGGTAATTGAAGCGGTTGGCTACTATCGCCACAGCTATTGAGCGCGATCATCAAAATTACGGGAATAATGTTTTTCATTGTTTAGATTCTTCAAGGGAAAATTTAAGAAAAGTGGAAGGACGCTGCGTTTTATGGTTTTTAGGGTTTTGTGAATTTCTGTGTATTCTCTGAGATGTAAAAAAAATGCTCACAGATTACACAGATTGCCACAGAACTTGTGACCTTAACTTTTCAAGGGTATTAACACATTACCACAACTTGTCCCGTACCGAAGGTCGGGATCAACACAACTTGTCCCGTACCGAAGGTCGGGATCAACACATCGGAGCGAATCCCGCTTTTTCTCGAAAAAGCGGGACGATGAAATCGGGATTACCATATCACCACATCACCACATCGGAGCGAATCCCGCTTTTTCTCGAAAAAGCGGGACG
>CAZKDA010000134.1:0-12921 GCA_964551455.1 uncultured Saprospiraceae bacterium | reverse complement strand
GTTTTGCCGCTTGCCGCAGTGGGCGATTTCGAAGCACTTCACTGTCAACCAAGCACGAACTTTGATAGGAGCACAAAACTTGATTTAACCACCGCACCGCCACTTTTGGGTAGGTGCTGTTAGCGGTTCGTTGTTTTTTTCTCGTATTTTTCTGTTACCATATTTGAATTTAAACTCTACAAGAACATTCGTGATGCTCACTGATATATTTGATAGATTCAATGCAAAGTTCTTTCAAAGCAGATATTTTGATGTCTGAAAGTTTCTTTACATAGATACAACCTTTTGTTATTTTGAATTTACCAAGGTCTGCTAATACTAATTTACTTTTCTCTGTGTCAGAATATACATAAAGTGTAAGTGCAGGTTTTCTTGGTGAAAAGCCTAGAACTGGTGCATCTCCTTCGTGTCCGCTTGCATATTTATAATGATAATTACCAAATCCGATAATGCTCGGGCCCCACATTTTAGGTTCCGAGTCAGACCACTCTTGCATTAGCTCAATAAGTTGAAAACTGTCCGCCTTTTTTTGGTCGTTATCAACATAAGAGTTTATAAATTCTGTAACGTCCTGTCCTGTATAAGTTGTCTTTGTTTTCGCCATAAATGATTGTGTTATTTGTTTTGTAATGCAGTTTTAATTAGGTTTTCTAACTGTTTTACGTCAATGTCTGTCAACTTATTTATGTAAAGACAACCGACACCTGTCTTAAACTTACCTAACTTTTGAAGAGTGTCTTCGTGTTTATTTATGTCAATAGCAAGATGTAACGAAAGGTTTGCTTTTCTTGGCGAAAACCCTATGAGAAACCAATCTACTTCTCTGCCAGTTTTTGGGCTTTTATATCGTTTATTGCCAAAACCTATGATTGACGCTCCCCACATTTTTGGTTCTTCGCCACTAATTTTCTTCATCATTTCAACTATTGCAAAACTGTCTGCACGTTGCTGCTCATTGTCCAATTTGTTAACAAAGTCTTCAACGCTTGCTGTTGTTTGTTGAGTTTTTATTTTTACTACTTTGCTCATACTTTTCTGTTTTTAATGTCTTTTCAAATATGTCTATTTTTGGCTACAATTGTAGTCCTTTACAATGACTGCTAACGCACGGCTATACTTGACGTGCTGGCAAATTCGCCGTGAGCGTAGGCCAGGAGCGAATTTGCCGTGGGCTGGGTCTGCCAGCATGGACGTATATTCGATGTTAGCAAACGTTTTTTATACTATTAAATTAAAATTAACATCCTTCAAATTCAATTTTAGTCACCAGTTAAATAGAAAAATCTTCAATCTTAATTAAGTACCATTTGCCTTCAATTCGCTTAAAATAATAATTAATATTCAAATCTGAAAACCCAATCAAACTGAAGACTCTTTCATCGGTATCTCTTAATTTCCGGTCAAAATTATCATAGATTTGTGGATAAGCATCTTCTCCGTTAAATAAAAAATTAAGATAGAAGTGTGTGTAAGTCCATTCTTCTTTAGCTAATTCTTTGCTCGATTCCTCAAAACTTTCTTGGTCTATAAATGTCATTTCTAATGGAAATTTAATACTACTAATTTGAAATGCCTCATCTTCAAATTTCTTGATAAATTCCTCAAACGATTCTTTGCTTTCTTGTGAGTATCCAGCACTTGAAATAACCATCAGAATTGTTAAAATGTATTTCATATTTCTATTTAATGTTTGCTAACGAGTGTATTCCCGCAATATTGCGGTTATTTTCACCTTCGCTACATCCCTTCGAGGCCGTCTAAAGGACTTTTGAACCGGTTGGCCGCCTTTTCAGTGATGTGCGTATATATCTCGGTAGTTTTTGAGCTACTGTGTCCAAGCAGTACCTGTATGTATCGGAGGTCCATGCCTTGCTCCAAAAGATGCGTGGCAAAACTGTGCCTGAGCGTGTGTACCGTCGCGTAAGGATTGACTTTTGCTTTTTCTACTGCCCTTCTCAAAATTGCCTGCACACTCCTTGCGCTGTATTGCCCGCTATCCTGCCCCTCGAAAAGCCAATAATATGGCCGGTAAGTTAACAAATATTCTTTTAATAAAACAATCATTTTACCCCATAAAACACTATATCGGTCTTTTGATGTGGAAGCTCCAAAGGTTCGATTATTATTTTCATGGCAATTGCGGTTTATACACGATTATAAGATATAGACGCAATTGTTGGGAAAATCCATAAAACTTTTCACAGGGGGGGCAAAAATATTCTAAAAAAACTTCAACCCAAGTTTTGAACTGCATAATTCCGTCATTCGCAATCCTGTTTTACTGCCCGCTTGCCGGGACGGGCAGGTCAGTCCCGATACGGGACGGGCAGGCTTTGAGATGTGTTAATCATTCCCAAAGGTAACACGTGGATTATTTTTTCCCGGCTCCAATTTTCACCAACACCCAATACAGTCCAAAAGCAATGAAAAATGTCACGAACCAGGCGTAAGAATAGACATCCATCCAGAAATCTCCGATGTGCTGTGCATCGACCACATGAACGGTTCCTAAAAAGCCGGGGATGACGGGGAGGAGGCTGACCACAAAAGCGATCCAGGCGTTGCGATTCCAGCCTTTGTAAATTCCATCGGGTTTGAAAAGTTGCACCAGGTCAAGCTCGGTCTTTCGAATGATATAATAATCACAGATCATGATCCCCGCCAGAGCGCCCAATAGTGCAGAGTAAGCGATCAGCCAAACGAAGATGTAACCATGCGGGTCGGCCAGCAGTTTCCAGGGAAACATGAGGATACCGATAATCCCCGTGATGTAACCACCGAGCCGGAAGCTGATCTTTCCCGGTAAAATATTGGCGATGCCGTTTGCCGGCGCAACGACATTGGCGGCGATATTCGTCGAAAGCGTCGCCACAGTCAGGCCGATCATGGAGATAATGACCACCACAGGCGAGCTGAATTTGCTGAGCAACACGATAGGATCCCAGATGGCTTCACCGAAAATGATGACAGTCGCGCTGGTCACCGCAATGCCAATGAAAGAATACAACACCATTGTGCCGGGCAATCCGATCACCTGTCCGGCGATCTGATCCTTCTGAGATTTGGCATACCTTGTAAAATCAGGGATATTCAGCGAGAGCGTTGCCCAGAATCCGACCATCGCTGTCAGACCAGGCCAGAAAATTTTCCAGAAATTTACATCTGAAGTTGTAGCCAGTTGGTAGGACGCTTCCAGTATCTTATCCATTGAGCCGACTTCCTTCCAGGCCCAGGCCAGCAGGCCGATTCCCAAAATCAATAAAAACGGAGCCGCCCAGGTTTCGAGTTGTTTAATGGAATCTATCCCTTTGTAAATGATATACATGTTCATAAACCAGAACAGCATAAAACAGCCAAACTGTGCGATATTGATCCCGATAAAATCGCCGAGGTAGGAGCTGTCCGCCATGCCGGGGATCATCACCAGCAGTAATTGATAAAGGGCTGTCCCCCCGATCCAGGTTTGAATGCCAAACCAGCCGCAGGCGACGAGGCCGCGAAGCAAACCGGCCAGGATGGCGCCGTCGATGCCAAAATTGAGGCGCAAAAAAACCGGCAGCGGAATGCCGTATTTCGTACCGACATGGGCATTCAAAATCATGGGAATGAGCACGATGACATTTCCAAGTAAAATAGTGATCAATGCCTGCCACCAGTTCATTCCGGATTGGATCAGGCTGCTCGCCATCATGTAGGTTGGGATACAAACCGCCATACCGATCCAGATTGAAGCGATGTTCCACTTGTTCCAGCTACGGGCAGAAGCCGGCACCGGCGCGAAATCTTCATTGTACAACGGCGAAGCGGAAACATCTTCGGTGAGTTCGATGATCTCTTCTTTCATTTTTTGGGTATTACTTATTCAAAGTCAGTTTGTAACTATTCAGCAATTACGCTAAAAACCCGATTAAAAGCGGGATGGTTTGTAAATGTAAACCACAAAGGAAACAAAAGAGAACAAAAGAAAAATAAAAAGCTTTTGTGTCCTTTTGTGTCCTTTGTGGTTCAAAAAACGCAAATCTCGCACTTTTTAAAAAGCTAAAGATTTTTCAGCCCCGACACAAGTGCCGGGGTGAATAGTTACTTCAGTTTTTATATTCCCGGTCGGCAATGGAAATGGCTTTGGACAAAATCTCCATGCCTTCATCCACCTGCTCCCTGGTGATCGTAAGCGGCGGCGCAACAAATATAAAATTCCATTTTACAAAAGTGAACATACCCAGTTCCCTGATCTTTGCGGCCACCTGGGTCATGGCGCCCATCTCGGAAGGCTTGGCGTTGAAAGGCGCCAGGGGTTCTTTGGTCTCGCGGTTTTTAACCAGTTCTATACAGCCCAGCATTCCGGTATTTCGGAAATCGCCGATGGATGGATGTTTTGCTTTTAATTTTTCAACAGACTGATCGATGTATTTCCCCATGTCGGCAGCCCGATCGTTCAGGTTTTCTTTTTCATAAATATCTAAAACGGCAAGCGCTGCGGCACAGGCAACGGAATGCGCAGAATAGGTTAATCCCAGGGGAAGAACCTGCTCTTCGAACCTGGAAGCGATGGCCTTGCTGGCGATCATTCCGCCCAGCGGAATATAACCGGAGGTAATGCCTTTGGCTATGGCCATAATGTCGGGAGTCACCTCGTGGTGGTCGATCCCAAACCATTTGGCCGTTCGGCAAAAGCCGCTCATCACTTCGTCGGAGATGGTCAGGATGTTATATTTTTCTGCGAGCTGTTTTACTTTTTTCCAATAAAAGGGAGGATACTTGATGCATCCGGAAGAACCGGATTCGCCTTCCAGCAGGATGGCCGCAATGTTGCCGGGGTTTTCGTATAAGATGACCTGTTCGAGATTTCTGATCGCTCGTTCGCCGCATTCTTCAATCGTGTCGCTGAACCAGGGGCAGCGATAGAAATATGGGTTTTCTACGTGAACGATATTCGGAAGCTGTTGTGCATCGACAGGTAATTTACGGGGGTCGCCGCTGGCAGAGATCGCGCCGTAGGTGGCTCCGTGATAGGAGCGATATTGAGCAATGATCTTGTGCTTTCCGGTGTAAAGCCGGGCCAACTTTATGGCATTCTCAATGGCTTCTGCACCTCCCAGCGTGAAGAATGTCTTGTGCAGGTCGCCGGGAGTGACCTCCGCCAGCTTTTCTCCAAGCTCTCCTCTTACCCGCGTGATCATGCCCGGGGTGACGTAACTCACTTCCTTCATTTGCCTCAGTACCGCTTCGGCCACCTCCTCGCGCCCGTGCCCGATATTCACGTTCATCAATTGGGAAGAAAAGTCGATATACCTTTTGCCATTGTAATCGTGCAGGTAAACGCCTTTGGCTTTTTTTACATTGATGGGGTTCAGCCCGCTTTGTTTCGACCATGAAAAAAAAGTATAGTCCAGATTTTTTTGAAGGATCGCTTCGGCTTCGGTCAGTTGTGTGGATTGCATGTTTTTGATGTGGTAATGTGATAATTTGGTAATCCCGATTTCATCGTCCCGCTTTTTCGAGAAAAAGCGGGATTCGCTCCGATGTGGTAATGTGGTATTGGGGTTCACGGTTCACGGTTTCCGGTTCACGGTTTCCGGTTCACGGTTTCCGGTTCACGGTTTCCGGTTCACGCAAGTAAACTAGCAACTGTAACTTCCCAACCTGTCCCGCACGGCCTGCCATTGCCTGCCACGCACTGCGTGGGCGGGAAAAACTACAAACTTCGAACTACGAACCACAAACTATTTCCGCAAGGAATCAGCTCGCCCAATTCGTCCAGGCTTCGGGATTCCATTTGGTAGTGGTCTTTTTCAGCTTGGTCCAGAATTGAATAGAACTCTTGCCGGTAATATCGCCAACGCCAAACCTGGATTCGTTCCAACCGCCAAAAGAAAAAGGCTCACGCGGCACTGGAACGCCGATATTTACGCCGACCATTCCGGCGCTTACTCTTTCGGTGACATAATTTGCCAGGCCGCCGTTTTGTGTAAACACGGATGAGGCATTTCCATAGTTCGAACTGTTTTCGATCCGAATAGCTTCGTCCAGGTCGTCGGTACGCATGATAGCCAGCACCGGCCCGAATACCTCTTCTTTTGCTATGGCCATATCGGGAGTCACGAAATCGATCACCGTAGGGCCTACGTAAAACCCGCCTTCTTTTCCGGCTACGGTGGCGTTTCTGCCATCCACCAGCACCTTTGCGCCGGCGGCTTCGGCTTCGGTGATATATCTTTCGATGCGCTCTTTGGCTTCTTTGGTGATGACGGAGCCAAGATTTTTTCCCGGAACGATCTTTTGCGCTTCCTCGCAGATCTGCCGGATGATGTGATCCACTTTACCGACGGCTACCATAGCCGATGCAGCCATACATCGCTGCCCGGCGCAGCCCGACATGGAAGCAGCAATATTGGCGGCAGATATTTCGGGGTTGGCATCCGACAGCACGATCAGGTGGTTTTTTGCGCCGCCCAGCGCCAGGCAACGCTTCAGGTTGGAAGTGGCGCGACGATAGACGATTTTGGCCACTTTCGTGGAACCGACAAAAGAAACGGCTTCAATATCCGGGTGATCGCAGATCGCTTCCACGATGTCTTTGTCGCCGTTTACAATATTAAAAACGCCGTCGGGCAAACCCGCTTTTTTCAGCAGTTCGGCGATGCGCTGAGCGCTCAAAGGCACAAGCTCCGAAGGTTTCAGGATCATGCAATTGCCCAGCGCCATGGCGTTCGGGATCGTCCATAACGGCACCATAAACGGAAAATTGAACGGAGCAATGGAAGCTACTATTCCAAGCGGGACATGCGAAGTCCTGCACTCTACGCCTTTACTCACCTCCATGATCTCGTCGTTGAGCAACTGAGGAAGGGAGCAGGCAAATTCGCACAATTCCATGCCCTTCAGTACCTCGGCTTCCGCTTCCGCGTAAATTTTACCGTTCTCCTTGCTCACCAGTCTGGCGAGCTCCTCCATATTGTCTTCGAGCAAGGTCCTGAATTTGTAAAAAACCTGAACCCTGTCTTTTATGGTTAGTTCAGACCAGCTTTTAAAGGCAGCCTTTGCAGCCTTAACGGCTTCGTCAAGCACCGTTTTATCGGAAAGCGGAACAGCGGAGATTACCGAGCCATCAAGCGGGCTGATGACATCCATTGTCCGGGAGGGGTTTTCTTTGAAATTTCCGTGGATGTAATTTTTGGCAGCAGGCAGGGGAGTAGAGGTGATATTCATAATTTGTTTTTTTTATTTTATAAGCTCAAAATCAGCGAATCCGATCAATAAAATTCCACTCAATATTACAAATTACCATAATAAATGTGAAATATCTTAGCGGATCAAACGAAGAAATAATGTTAACTCATTCCAACGCCGATTCTTTTAAAATGGATTCATTATAAATAGAAAAAATCGCGCAATGCCTCAATTGAAAGATTAAGAAAAAGGATTCCGAAAATACGGGAACCCGTCATTTCTTTTTCTGCTAAAATTACAATCAGATCATCAATCGCATTCAGATACAAAGAATACTGATTGAATGATTTCAGTTGCCGGGTGTTCTCTTTTTATTTTCAGGTTTCTAATGTATTGATTATTTTTGAGCCGCACTTTTGTGAACACTTGCTAAAAAAAGTATAACCATAACTCATAATTCCTGTTTACCGTTTACAGAAGCGCTGATTTCCATTTACTGATCAACCCAAAACACCAAATCGTAGCGAAACGAAGATCCCGCAACTTGTCCCGCACCACGGGTCGGGACCGAAGGTCGGGACACAAATACACAAATACACTAACAAACCTTGTTAACAAGCACAATGAAACTGACCTTAAAAATCTGGCGACAAAAAGACCAATCCGTTAAAGGGAAATTTGCAACCTACCAGGTGGATGCCAACGAGCACATGTCTTTCCTGGAAATGTTGGATGTGCTCAACGAGCAGTTGATCGCAAAGAAAGAATCGCCCATTGCTTTCGAACACGACTGCCGCGAAGGGATTTGCGGCGCATGCAGCATGGTGATCAACGGCAAACCACACGGCCCATTGAAAGGCACTACCACCTGCCAGTTGCACATGCGTCACTTTAAAAACGGGCAGACGATTGTCATTGAGCCTTTCCGCGCCAACGCATTCCCGGTAATCAAGGATCTTGTGGTGGATCGCTCTTCATTCGACCGCATCATAGCGGCGGGCGGATATATTTCGGTCAATACAGGCCAGGCGCCCGATGCCAATGACATACCGATTGAAAAAAGTACTGCTGCCAAAGCCTTTGATGCGGCTGCCTGTATCGGCTGCGGCGCCTGCGTAGCTGCCTGCCCCAACGCTTCGGCCATGTTGTTTACAGCGGCCAAAGTTTCTCACCTCGCCTACCTTCCCCAGGGGCAGGTCGAGCGGCAGCGCAGGGTTCGCGCCATGGTTCACCAGATGGATGAAGAGGGCTTTGGCTTATGCTCCAATGTATATGCCTGCGAAGCAGAATGCCCGAAGGAAATTTCCGTGAAAAACATTTCGAAAATGAACCGGGAGTTTCTGAATGCTAATTTGAGGAGTCCGTATTGATGTTTTGTTGCCCCGCCTTTTTTGAAAATTTGATAACGCTTCCTGTTTAAATCCTTATTTAAAGGATATGGCTCCATCTTTCGATCCTTTGTCGTCACAAGTTCTGCGTCAATCAGCGGTATCTGCGGGCTTTTTTTATTTCCCGCTGATTGCGGGGATTTTCGCAGATTGGGTATGTAAAGAGTATAAGCATACTTCTGAAAAAAAAACGGTATATGGATAGGGCATTGCAATAGACTATCGGGACGCGAATTAAAATCTGATACAACAATTTACCTAACCCCGCCGAGTTGGGACAGGATTGTGAAAATTCGCGTTGAAGAATAGCTCAAACCCGCAAACAACTTAACGCGACGAAGTTTTTATCGCAACGATCAAATTTGGGCGAATTTCATTTTGCGCTTCTCCGGTTAATTCCTACATTTAAGCCCGTTTGAATTACGAAAAAAATTATATCCGGAATAAACATGCCTGGTACTGCTTTCGAACTAAAAAAAAGATCATTTGCACAAACTTTACGAACGGATAAATGGTGGGTGGAGCCGCTCGCGGTTTTGCTTGGATTGGGCGCTTTTGTCGTTTATGCCACTTATGCCGCCTTTCAGGGAACGCATTATTGGTATAGCGCCGGAGCTGAGGGTTTTGGCGGTTATCTATCGCCGTTTTATTCTCCGCTGATCTACATCAAAGAAGGGATCGCCGGCGGCGCTCCGATGTCTCACGCATTGCTGGGTGCCTGGCCGGACTGGTGGCCTTCGTTTTTACCGGCCACTCCGGCGCTGCTGATCCTGATCTTTCCGCTGTCTTTTCGCTTTACCTGTTATTATTATCGCGGGGCATATTACAAGGCATTTGCCGGAAGCCCTCCCGCCTGTGCGGTCGGAGCCGTTCCTCAGAAAGATTACAGGGGTGAAACCTTCCTGCTCATTTTCCAAAACCTGCATCGCTATGCGCTTTATTTTGCCATTTTATTTATACCCATACTTTACTACGATGCGGTATTGGCGTTTTTCAGAGGCGGTGAATTAGGCGTCGGGGTAGGTTCTCTGATACTGCTTATCAACCCTACGTTGCTGGCCATGTACACCTTTGGCTGCCATAGCTGGAGGCATCTGATCGGCGGAAGGAAGGATTGTTTTTCCTGTGCAGGCATGGGCGCTTTACGTCATGGAGCGTATAAAAAAGCATCATGGCTCAATCGTCATCACAAACTTTTCGCCTGGTGCAGCCTGGTTTGGGTAGGACTTTCCGATGTATATGTCCGGCTGGTCAGCCAGGGAGTAATTACAGACTTGAGTACCTGGAATTAAAAACAAAACTTTAAAAACACTTTATGCAAGTTTCAGAACTTCAAACGATAGAACACGATGTCATAATAGTCGGAGCCGGGGGAGCAGGATTGAGAGCAGCAATTGAATGTTCGGCGCTTGGATTGAACACAGGCGTAATTTGCAAATCACTTCTCGGAAAAGCACATACGGTAATGGCAGAAGGCGGAATGGCAGCGGCTTTGGGGAATGCAGACCCTCGCGACCATTGGAAGATACATTTCCGCGACACCATGCGTGGCGGTAAATTTCTCAACCAGTGGAGAATGGCCGAGTTGCATGCCAAAATGGCCCCCGAACTGGTCAACCAACTGGAGGAATGGGGCGCCGTTTTCGATCGCACAAAAGACGGGCTGATCAACCAGCGCAACTTTGGCGGCCATCGATATCCGCGGCTGGCGCATGTCGGTGATCGCACTGGCCTCGAATTGATCCGTACCTTGCAGGATCACGGCATTCATCAGGGTTTTGACGTGCACATGGAATGTACCGTTCTGAATATTTTAAAAGATGGCGACCGCGTTGCCGGGCTGATCGCCTATTGGAGAGATACCGGGCGTTTTGTACTTTTTAAAACTAAGGCAGTCATCATGGCTACCGGTGGTGGCGGAAAAGCCTGGAAGATAACCTCAAACTCGTGGGAATACACCGGCGATGGACTGGCAATGGCTTATGATAGCGGCGCTGACCTGATGGACATGGAGTTTACGCAATTTCATCCGACAGGAATGGTTTGGCCGCCTTCGGTCAGGGGGATACTGGTGACGGAAGGTGTGCGCGGCGACGGCGGTATTCTGCTAAATAGTGAGGGCAAAAGATTTATGTTCAACTACATTCCGCAGCGATTTGCATCCGAAACCGCTGATTCCGAAGAAGAAGCCAACCGCTGGCTCGCCGGCGACGATAAAGCCAGGCGACCGCCCGAATTGCTCACCCGCGACGTGGTGGCCAAAGCGATCACCGCCGAAGTAAAAGCAGGCCGTGGTTCTGAACATGGCGGCGCTTACCTCGACATCGCCTCACGGCGTCCGGCAGATTTCATTAAAAAGAAACTGCCTTCGATGTATCACCAGTTTAAGGAGCTTGCCGAAGTCGATATTACCAAACAACCGATGGAAGTCGGTCCTACGCTACACTATTTCATGGGTGGCATCCGCGTCAATCCCGATACTCAGGAGTCAACCGTTCCGGGGCTTTTTGCCTGTGGCGAATGTGCTGCCGGGCTTCACGGCGCCAATCGTTTGGGTGGAAACTCGCTTTCCGACCTGATCGTTTTCGGAACCCTTGCAGGTCGCGGCGCTTCGGATTATATCAAAAAACTTGCTTCCACTCCTGCTATTCAGGAAGAGGATGTTAAAAAAGCGATCCGCCATGCCACTGATTTTTTAAACCGAGAAACCGGCAACAACCCCTACCTTGTACATGACGAGTTGAAAGACCTGATGCAGGAAAAAGTTGGGATTGTAAGAAATGAAGAATGGTTATCCGAAGCGATCGACGAGTTGCAAACGCTTTATAAAAAAGCGGAAAATGTGAAAGTCGATGGCGCCAGCCAATACAACCCTGGCTGGCACGAAGCCCTTTCCCTGAGATCATTGCTCATCACTTCGGAAGTAGTGGCCTGTGCAGCAAAAATGAGGAAAGAAAGCCGCGGCGCTCATACCCGGATCGATTATGAAGGTGAAAGTGATGAATGGGGTAAATACAATATCGTGATCAGAAAAGGGACGGACGGAAGGCCCCAGCTCGAAAAAGTCGAAAGAACCGTTGTCGATCCTGAACTCGAACGAATTGCGCGATCTTCGATTGGAGACCTGGAAAAAGAGGTGGAAGCCGAACGTGCTTTGGCTAGGTGAAAAGTTAGGGGTTAAAAGTTGTAGGTTAAAAATTATGAAACCCATAACTCCTAACTCATAACTTACAACCCCACTTCCACAACAAGCAACTCGAAACCACGAACTACAAACCACAAACCACGAACTAAAAAAAATGGCAGTACGAAATTTCAGAGTCCTCAGAGGAGATAAACACAAAGGCGAATTTGTTGACTATACTATTGAAGTCGATGAAGGAATGGTGGTGTTGGATGCGCTCTTCAATATCCAGGCCATACATGCCAATGACCTGGCGATCCGCTGGAATTGTAAGGCTGGGAAATGTGGCTCGTGCAGTATGGAGATCAACGGAAAGCCCCGCCTGGCCTGCATGGCTCGCCTGAACGACTTTGAGCCGGATCAACTGATCACCGTCACCCCGATGCGGAGCTTTGAAGTGATCAAAGACCTTGTGACTGATGTAAGCTGGAATTATGAGCAAAATAAACGGATCGCTCCCTTCAAGCCCGGCAAAAAAGGCAAAGACGGCAAATACCGCATGAATACCGAAAGCGCCGAGCGCGTGCAGGAATTCCGGAAATGCATCGAATGCTACTTGTGTCAGAACACCTGTCATGTGATTAGGGATCACGAAAAAAAGAACGAATTCGTCGGGCCGCGCTTTATGATCCGTTTAGCTAGTCTCGAGATGCATCCGCTTGACACCGAAGACCGCGTGAAAGCCATCCGCGACGAATACGGCTCAGGCTTGTGTAACATCACCAAATGCTGTACTGTGGTCTGTCCTGAGCATATCCAAATCACCGACAACGGTATCATCCCGCTCAAAGAAAGAGTTGCGGATCGGTTTTACGACCCGATACAGTGGCTTTGGCGGAAATTGAGGGGGAAGTGATCCGTTGAGGATTATGATTCCAGTTGTTGTAACAGCCAGGAGCTTTCTGCCGGTGAAGTAGTTATTTTGATTTATTGGCAAAGCCCGGGCAGATATTCCTTTAAAAAAACCGGAAGCCCCGTCACGCGGAGGCCTGGTTTCAACGGATAATCTTCGTCGCCGGGAATGATGACAAAGTTTTCTTTCGTTCGAAGGTCATCGATGGCGGTGAAAAACCCCTTGGTCAATACAGGTGCGGAAGAAAACTTGATTTCCAGTCCTGCTACCGGTTGCGTACCTTTTACAAGCACGAGGTCGCACTCTGTGCCCTGGTGCGTCCGGTA
>CAZKDA010000133.1:246-12927 GCA_964551455.1 uncultured Saprospiraceae bacterium | reverse complement strand
AGGAATTATGTAGCGAAGTCCCGACCTGTCGGGGCTGAGCTACTTTCGCATATTTATTTTGCGAGGAATTATGTAGCGAAGTCCCGACCTGTCGGGGCTGAGCTACTTTCGCATATTTTTACTTTTCTTCAAAAGCGTTGCAAATATACGGGAATTGAATTTAATATGACAAATTAGTTTTCAATATTTTTTCGCAACTTTTCAGGCTTGCGCTGAAGATACCAGAATAACAAAAGATTAATCATTTTTTGTTAATCACAATTTCTGTTGGATACTTTTTTATCTCTCACAGCAAACACAGAAGAGGAAAGCCCTCAGGTTCTGTGGTATTCTGCGTTTTCTGTGAGCCTTTTTTACCTTTCACTGAATTGCACAAAAAAAAACTCAGAGCCTCCATTCATGGTCGTAGTGAAAGCGGTAGCGCTCTCCGAGGCTCACCATGATCATTCCGGCGTTCCGGCGTTTCAATTCTGTGGTGATGAGATCGCTGGCCTTTTCGATATTTTCCTGATCCAGGTGGCTGAAGGGTTCATCCAGAAGAAGAAAATCAAAAGGCTGGCAAAGCGATCTGATGATCGCCACCCGCTGCCGCTGACCGTAAGACAGTTCGCCGCAGGGTTTATCAAGCAATTCTGCAATTCCCAACTGCTGCGCCATTTCGCGGATGCGTTCGTCCGAAACATCTCCCGTCAAAGCCGCTTTCAGTTGGATATTGGCCATAGCGGTGAGATTGGGGAACAGCCGCAGGTCTTGAAACATAATGGAAAATTTGGATTGCCTGAGTTGCGACCAGTCGTCCGGCTGAAAGTCAGCGGCATTTCCGTCATTTAAAAACAATTCGCCGCTGAAGTCTTTCCGCAATCCATAGATCAAATGGATGAGCGTTGATTTCCCTTTCCCCGAAGGAGCCGTGATGAGGTAGTTTTTTCCTTTTTCAAAAACCAGCGAGGTATTCCACACTTCCGATTGAACGGTAACGCCGCCATCGAAGATCGGTTCGGGTTTTATATTTCGGAGTGCTATCATTTTTTAGTGGTAAGTGATTAGTGATTAATGGTAAGTGGTGGAATTCCAACTTCACGACTTAACAACTTCCCAACTCAACAACTTTCCGCCTCAACAAAAATAATCACATTTCCTCCTGCGGGAATTCCGGGCGGTCTGTTTTTTCTTTCAGATACCTGTCGTTTATCATTTCAAACAATTGTTTCAAACTGTTGGTATTCTGGTCTTTGAATTCCAGTTTGAAGTCGCTGTTTTTACGTTTCGCGGATATTTCCAGTGTAGAGGCCTGGATGTCCACGTCCCCACTTTCCATCATTTCAGCAAGGGCTTCATAATCCATGAACAAGCCAAACACATTTTTGGAAACCTTGTTGACGATTTTGGCATTATCACTCGATTTGACATTATTGTTTTTCAGATCATTGATCAGCTCTGCATTGGTCGAGGCCAATATGAGCTTATCCTTGATGATAAATTCGGGAGCGGTATTTTCGGAAACTGTATTGGAATATCCCATGTATTGTGCCTGCTTCAAACGGAAGTGATTTTCGCCGACCTTTTCGATCAATTCGTACTCGATGCCAAGGTCCAAAAACTTTTTCAAACCTGCTTCATCTTTTATGTCGATGGCGAAAAGTCCGACGGCTTTATTGGATTCATTGTTGGATGCAATGAGCAGATCACCTCCGAAGGTGTTTGCAATATCGTCCAGAGTAACGCCATACTGTTTCAGTGCAAAATTAATAAAAGACATACTCTGAGGTCGTTCGGCGATGACCTGTCTGATGCCCTTGACGTCGATAGCCGCTGTGACGAGTGTGTTCAACCTGTCGTCGGGAACGTATTTTGAAAAATCGGTTTTCACTTCATCTTTGAAAAACAGTTTCAGGTCTTTCCGCAATCCTTCGTTCAGGAAAGTGGCGGTTTTCCCAACAATCTCTCCTTTGTTAAAGTCCACCTGGCTGTGGAAAAAGTTATCTTTAAGTGCATCGGGAGAAATATTGGCCATGGGCAGGATCATTTTAACCTGGTCGCTGTTGGCCAAAGAATTGGAGCTGAACCAGGAACTGATGTCGTGTTTTTCAGCAAGTAGTTTTTGCAGGTCTTTATCGCCGGCAATGGATGTTTCCGCTTCTGTTTTGAAATACTTTTCCATGTACGGTGTGATGTCATTATAAGAGCTAATGGTACCGAAAACCACGAGTTCTTCATTCCAGGCAACAGATTGATTGCGGTGAACCGTCAGATCGAAATTGTCCATTTTGGTGATGTTTTTCGCACCCTGATCGTTTACGAGTTTTTCAAAAGCGCCGACATCCTTCATAGAAAATACTGCACCTATAAAGTTTTCTTCCGGATTGTTGGGATTGATCTCATGGACCATGTAAAAACTTTTGGCAAGGTCGATACCTGATTTGGCAGGATCAGCCACTACTTCTCCGAGGATCGGGCTGGATTTTCTCGCTTCTTTGATTATTTCTTCATAAAACTCCATTGTTTTGACGTGGTCAAAATCCGCTTTTTCCATCAGCGCCGGAAGATCAATAGCTGTGACCATTGAAACGTCTTTGGGAATATTTTTCAGTGCATCGTTTTTCGAGATTTTGTTGTCATCACAAGCGGTGAGCGAAAATATCGTAACCAAAATAAGGGCGAAATGCTGCATTATCTGTCGCATGATATAGGTTTATTTTTTAATGAATTATTTGTTTTGCAATAGTAACGAAAATTAAACGATGTTCCTGCATATTCAGATCAAAGTGTTTCTTCTGTCGATGGAGGGAATTGGTTTGTGGCTCATAGTTCACAGCTTGTAATTGGTTGGGAGTTAAAGGTTATAAGCTATGGGTTAGTTTTCCATAACTCATAACGCTTAACCCATAACCGCTATCACTGCGCCGGATCTTCGGCTTTTCGTTTCAGATAGTAATAAGTTTCGTATTGCGCACGGATGACGATGTCGTCGATATTTTCGCGGTATTTGTTGGATTGTTTGGCATCCAGGATGCGTGATTTTACATTGTCCTTGAATTGCAGGTCGATGAAATCTTTCAGCGTTTTGCGGTGATCCGGATCAAAGATGGGAAAGGCGGTTTCGATGCGATAGCTTAAATTTCTCACCATCCAATCGGCGGAAGAGAGATAAATCTTTTCATCGCCATTGTTGTGAAAGATAAAGATCCGCGAGTGCTCCAGGTAGCGATCAACGATACTGTAAACCTCGATATTTTCGCTGAAACCTTTCACCAAGGGTACCAGGCAACATATCCCCCGGATCATCATTTTTATTTTCACTCCGGCCTGACTGGCTTCGTACAGTTTTTCGATCATAGCCTGATCCTGGACACTGTTCATTTTCAATACAATTCCGCTGGGAAGGCCTTTTTTTGCATTGGCAATTTCGGTGTCGATGAATTTCAACAGATCATTCCGCAGGTTGAATTGCCCCACGAGCAGGTGCTCAAAATCCTGTGCCGGCAGCTTGACCGTTTCGAGGAAGGAAAATACGCGGGCTACTTCTTTGGTCAGCCTTTCATCGGCAGTGAACAGGCCAAAATCGCTGTAAACCTTTGCTGTTCCTTCGTGAAAATTTCCCGTGCTCAGGTAGGTGTAAAGCATAGTGCGGTTGTTTTCCTGCCGCGTGATAAGCGCGATCTTGCTGTGAACTTTCACACCCGGAAAACTATACTGCACAGACACACCGGCATTTTCGAGCCTCTCTCCCCAGTCGAGATTGGCTTCCTCATCGAATCTTGCTTTCACTTCCACAAACACGGAAACCTGCTTACCCGACTGCGCTGCGTCCATCAGGGCATCCATGATCCGCGATCTTTTGGCTACGCGGTATTGTACCACTTTGATATGCGTAACCTTTGGGTCGGCTGCCGCGATTTCAAACAAGCGGATGACGGATTCGTAGGAATGGTAAGGCACATGGATCAGGTGGTCTTTTTCCTTAATGCTGGCAAAAATATTCCGCGCAGTTTCGAGCGGGAGGTAGCGCAGCGGGTGCATCGGCGAGTTTTTGAGGTGATGCTTTCCAAAGTCCGGGAATTGAAAAAAGTCAAAATTGTTGTGGTAACGGCCTTCGGGCAGCAGATCGAAATCCTGCAATTCGAAATTTTCTTTTAGAAAATCCATGAGATGCTTTGGCGTCTCGCGGTCAAACACAAAACGCGAAGCGGGTCCCACATTCCTTTTGTTGAGGCTTTTTCTGATCTTTAGCAGTAGGTTGCCTGAAAACTCATCGTCAATGTAAAGTTCGGCATCGCGCGTGAGCTTTATCGAGTACATGCCTAGGATATTGTAACCCGGAAAAAGCCACCTCGCGCTGTAACGGATCAGGTCGTCGAGGATGATAAGGTCGTGGCGGTCAGGTGAAGGAGCAGGAAGGCTGATAAACCTCGGGATATGTTCCGAAGGGATCTTGATGATGGCGTATTCTGTTTTTTTGGTTTCTCCTTCCAGGTTGCCCAATATCAGGCAGAGGTACAAAGCGCCGTTGTTCAGAAATGGTTTTATCTTGTTTTTTACTAACAAAACGGGTTGTACGAAAGGGAGCAGATTATCCTGGAAGTAATCCTCGATGAATTTTTTTTGCTCATCATTCAGGTTTTTCAGTTCTTTCAGCAAAAAGATATTGTTCTCAGCAAGTTGGGGGATGATCTGTTCATTGAATATCTGGCTGTATTCCACCTGCTGCTTGTTGATCGTTTGAAGCACCTTGTTGAGCAGTTCTTTCGGATGGTAATCCAGTTGCTTTTTCATTTTCTTTCCCAGACGAACGAGGTTGCGGATGTTGGCGACCCGAATCCTGAAAAATTCGTCCAGGTTGGAGGAATAAATAGCCATGAACTTGATGCGTTCCATCAATGGCACGGTGGGGTCTTTCGCTTCCTGCAATACGCGGTAATTGAATCCCAGCCAACTCAGGTCTCTATTTATATAAGGTGTTTTTTTGGGTGGTGTTTGCATTAATGTGCTAATGTGTTGATGTGCTAATGTGCTGATGTGCTGATTTGCTGATGTGCTAATTTGCTGATGTGCTGATGTGTTGATGTGTTGATGTGCTGATGTGCTGATGTGTTGATGTGTTGATTTGTTGATTTGTTGATTTGCTGATGTGTTGATGTGTTGATGTGTTGATCAACTTTACAACTCTACGACACAACACATAATAAACATTTCCAGTTATTTTAAAAAATCAAACAGCGGCAAATCCAATCGCGGATTCATCCCAATGCGGGGCGTTGTGAATGGCCTGGAGCAGTTCATCGGGCTTGTCGATGACCGACCAGATTTCCCGGTGCCGGGCGCTCATAAAATTTTCATTGATACATTTTTCAAACATTTCTATTAGTGGTTTAAAAAAATTGTTTTGGTTAAAAATGATGATCGGGTTTACAAAGACGCCCAATTTTTTCAGTGTTATGACTTCCAGTAATTCCTCAAGCGTTCCGGAACCCCCCGGCAATGCGATCACTGCATCGGATGCTTCCAACAGCTTCTTTTTCCTTTCGTGCATGTCGTTTACCAGGATCAATTTACTCAGGCCGTTGTGTTGCCATTCCACCTCTTTCATAAAAAAAGGCATGATGCCTACGATTTTTCCGCCTTTTGATGTTGCGGTGTCTGCCAGTTGTCCCATGAGTCCTTTCGCTCCTCCACCAAACAAGATAGAGATGTTGTTGTTCACCAAAATTTCGGCAATGGCATGAGCGCCTTGATAATAAACAGAATCGATCTTATCACTTGATGCACAATATATTGTGACCTGCTCGATTTTTCTCATCTTGATTTTTTGTGATTTTAGAACCTTGAATAAGATCTCCTAATCTGGTAAGCCACGCAAATTATTATTTTTTTTTGAAAGCCGGCAATTTTTTAAAACAAACTTATTTGCTCACCTCCCCTGTGGATATCCAGGTCGGGGCCTCTCGTAATGGCCTGGCATTTTTTTTCGATTTGTTGGAAAAGATAAAGCGCCAGGTCCGGAGCGAGCAGGTTATCCGGCTCGTGGGTAAAAAAGTAAACATTGGACAGGCCATTTTCCAACCATTTTTTCAGCCTGGCTACCCAATGGTCAATTCGCTTGAAATCAGTTGGATGCAAGTCATTTCCTACAAATCTGATCAAAACCGTTCCGTTCGTCAATCTTTGGTGTAAAACATCTCTTCTTCCGGCCACGTCAGTGATCACCGTTGAAATATTGTGATTTTCAAACAAGTCGAAAACCTGTTGATCTTCAAACCAGCTTTCGTGGCGCAACTCAATGGCCAATGGAACCCCATGCGGAAATTTTTTAATAAAAGATTCCAGCAAACCCAGTTTATTCGCTCCGAAGTAAGGCGGCAACTGCAAAAAACAACAACCCAGATTTCCTTCCAGGCCGAGGATGGTTTTGCAAAAAGCCTGGACATTGCTGCCCTCTCCATCAAGGTCGCTACTATGGCTGATGACCTGTGGAACCTTTGGGCAAAACCGGAAATCCGGCGGCGTGTTGGATTTCCATGATCGAATAATTTCCAAGGTTGGAATCCGGTAGTGCGTCGTGTTCAATTCGATGGTATTGAATTGTGTGGCGTAGTGTTTTAAAAAATCAGCCGGTTTCGCTCCCGTTGGATAAACCTTGCCAACCCATTCCTTCATGCTCCAACCCGTGCAGCCAATATATACCAAAGGTTTTTCAACACGCTGCGGCAATGAGTTCAGCAAATTTGTTGTGCCTGGCGCATCGTCGGGCAATTGAAAATCGACCTTTGAAATATCTTTGAGTTTTCCAAATTCCATGATCCGTTATCGATTGAATTTAATCAGTGTACGAACGCATCGGTTCTAAATAAGCGCAAAATACCGTGTTTTTGATATTTTAAAAAATGATTGCGAAGTGTATAGTGCGGCCACGCCTGCCTGCATGCTCTTGGCAGGCAGGCTGTGGTCGGTTCTCATTTTGACTTTATAAAGCTAACGAACTATGACCGCGCGTGCCTGAACCAGCCCGACTGCCACGGGCGGGCGGGTGCTAAAGGCAGGCAGGCTGCGGTCATGACATTTGCCTTTTGACCCCAGCGGGGCCATAGTATGTTAGAAATAGCTTAGAAGTTTGGTTTTCGACCCTAGAATGGGTCGCACTTCTCTATATTATTTCCTACGGATGTGTGTACGGCCCACGTTGTGGTCGATTTCCAGTGTGGATTTAAAAGCTAACCTAGTATGATCGCATTAGGGTCATGCTTACCGCAAAAATCGGATCAGGTGAAGACGTAGTACGTTAGTTGAATTTGTTTAACAACCGATCTTCGAGCCACCGTGCAAAATGATTGCATTTATTTTCAACATCGGATCACAGGTGTTCAATTTTCTGATGTAGTTTTCTAACTTTGCCCACGCCGGCAGGCAGGTCGTGTTTTGCTGGTTTGAAATATAATAAACGCCTTAATTTAAAACCCTTATGGAAAACAGGAAACAGATCGTTGCCGGCAACTGGAAGATGCACAAAACCTATGACGAAGGAATGGCGCTGGTGAACGAGATCATATCAAAAACCCATGAAGGAAATGTGCAGGTAGTGCTTGGAGTGCCATTTATCCACCTGAAAGGTGCAGCGGATTTGACTGCGAATATCCCATATATCAGTTTGGCATCTCAAAATTGCCATGAGAAAGAAAGCGGCGCCTACACGGGAGAGGTTTCAGCGGATATGTTGCTTTCGGTCGGTGCGGAATATGTCATTCTCGGCCATTCGGAGCGCAGAGAGCATTTTAAGGAATCCAATGAAGTGTTGTCCAAAAAGGCGGAACATGCCATTTCCAAAGGGCTTTTGCCTATCTTTTGCTGTGGAGAATCGCTTCGCATCCGCAAAGCCAGTATCCATGTGGATTTTGTCGCCAATCAACTGATCGAAGGGCTTTTTCATCTGAACAAAGAAGCTTTCGCAAAAGTCGTCATTGCCTACGAACCGGTTTGGGCTATCGGCACCGGGGAGACCGCCACTCCCGAACAGGCGCAAACCATGCACCAGGATATCCGGAAATTGATCGAGAAAAAATACGGCGGCCAAACTGCCCAAAATACCACTATCCTCTATGGCGGCAGCGTAAAACCGGACAATGCAAGAGACCTTTTTAGCCAGACCGATGTTGACGGCGCTCTGGTTGGCGGCGCTTCCCTCAATGCCGATGATTTCGTGGCGATCATCAATAGTTTTTGAGGGGAAGGAGCTTTTACAGAACATTCTTTTTAGCATTCAGCTTTTTCGATGGAATTCTAAAAATCAAACCTGAAGTATGAGCAAAAAAATCACAGGAACAGTTAAATACCAGGACATCGGAACGGGTTGCTGGGGGATCATCGATGAAAATGGAAAGGAATGGCGGGTGGTAAACATGCCCGAGCAACTCAAAACCGAGGGCAAAAAAGTCACGGTCAGCGTAAAAGAGGTGAAAGAAGATTTTTCAACTTTTATGTGGGGAGAACCGGTCAGGATACTCACGTTTTCAACCTGAAAGAAATCAAATCCGATCCAGGCTGGCCTTGGTTTTTTCGTTGATTATGTTTCCGGTGTTGAGGGTCGATTTGGGTTCGATCAGCATGATGTGTACCTCTTCGCCGTTGGTTCTCGGACGGTGCTCCACACCTTTCGGAACAATGATGATCTCTCCGGGACTTATCGTTTCGGTTCTGTCCCTAAAGTCGATAAACAATGTTCCTTTTAATACCATAAACAATTCGTCTTCAAGTTCATGGTGATGCCAAACAAAATCGCCTTTTACTTTTGCAATTTTTATGAACTGGTTGTTCAGTTCCCCTATTATTTTGGGTGACCAGTGGTCATTGAATTTTTCAAATTTTTCGGCAAGGTTGATTGGATTCATTGTTTTTTTTTGATTTTGGCAATATTAAAGTGCGACCCGCTCTGGGGTCGTAAAACAAATTTTCAAAACTAATTCTAACGGACTGCGACCGCGCCTGTAGTCAGGTTATCTTGCATTAGTTACTTGACCTCATCGGGGCCATAGTCTGTTAGAAAATAATTCAAAAAACCTGATCATCGACGCCAGAGCGGTTCGCACATCCCGCATTTTTCCTCGTGTACCTAAGTGCGACCACGCCTGCCTGCATGCTCTTGGCAGGCAGGCGTGGTCGCACATGCACTCAATCCATCATCCGGCTTTTTTTCCAGTTTGAATCCATCTGGTCGGCAATTTTCAATTTTGCTTTGTGATTTTCAAAAAAGCGGATGGCCAGATTTGCCGCCAGTTCCGCTTCTGTGCGATCACCGTTTTTGATCACCGCAGGATCAAAATATTTTTCAACAAAATGAGTATCGAAGTTTCCGGTCAAAAAGGCTTCGTGGCGGAGCACGAATTTTCCAAAAGGGATCGTCGTGGCCACACCTTCGATGTGAAAATGATCGAGCGCAGTCAGCATGTTTTGAATGGCATCATGGCGGCTTTTGCCTGAAGTGATCAGCTTGGCCAGCATGGGGTCATAATAGATCGGCACTTCCATGCCTTCGTAGTAACCGTCGTCCACGCGGACATGTGTCCCGGAAGGTTTTTGATAGGTCGTGATCTTTCCGACATCCGGCAGAAAATCGTTGGCAGGGTCTTCGGCATATACCCGCAATTCGATGGCGTGACCCCTGATCTCCAGATCACTTTGAGAGAATGCCAGTGGATTTCCTCGGGCGATATTGATTTGCTGTTCCACGAGGTCGATGCCCGTGATCAGTTCCGTGACGGGGTGTTCAACCTGGAGGCGGGTGTTCATTTCCAGGAAATAATAATCCAGGTTTTCATCCACGAGGAACTCCACGGTTCCGGCTCCAAGATAATTACAGGATTTGGCAACATTGACCGCATCGCGCCCCATGGCTTCCCTGATCTCCGGCGTCAAAACACTGGAAGGAGCTTCCTCGACCACCTTTTGATGCCTGCGCTGGATGCTGCATTCCCTTTCAAAAAGATGGACAGTATTTCCAAAACTGTCAGCCAGCACCTGGATTTCGATATGGCGCGGAGAAGAAATGTATTTTTCAATAAAAACTGAACCGTCGCCAAATGACGAAAGGGCTTCACTTGTGGCGCGTTTCATTTGATCTTCCAGGTTGCTTTCCTTTTCCACGATGCGCATTCCTTTTCCACCACCACCGGCAGCAGCTTTCACGAGGATCGGGAAACCGATTTTTTTTGCAATGTCTTTGGCCATTTGGATATCCTTCACTGCCTGATCGATTCCCGGAACCATCGGGATGTTGTATTTTTTTACGGCTTCTTTGGCTGACAGCTTGTTGCCCATGATCTCAATCGAATGCGACGAAGGGCCGATGAAAATGATCCCGGCTTCTTCGACAGCTTTTGCAAACGCTGCATTTTCACTCAAAAAACCATAGCCCGGATGGATGCCGTCCACGCCCAGTTTTTTGCAAATTTCGATGATCTTGTCGCCGCGCAGGTAGGATTGTGAAGAGGGTGCCGGACCTATGCAAACCGATTCGTCGGCAAAAAGTACATGAGGCGATTTCCGGTCTGCTTCCGAATAAACGGCTACTGATCTGATCCCCATTTTTCGGAGCGTTCGCATGACCCGCAAGGCAATTTCTCCACGGTTTGCAACTAAAATTTTATTCATTTGTCAAGTTTAAAATATTCCCGGATCATGGTTGATCCCGGAGTTTTCAGATTCATTTCGCTGTGATTGATTCATTGAGCAATTGTACGAAATGTCTGGCAATTTTGTTTGTAAAACGTTTATTATCAAAACTTCCGACCCATCGGATACCTCGAATGGCATTGCTGAGCCAGACTTCTTCGGCTTGTAAGATATCGCTGATCTTTAATTTGGTTTCTTTCACTTCAAACCCTTCTTTTTTAACCAATTTGATGACCTGTTTTCGCATGGTTCCATCAACGCAACCTTCCGCCAAAGCGGGTGTAAGAACGGCATTTTCTTTTATTAAAAAAACATTGGCGCAGGAAGATCCCACGAGAAATTCTGACTGGTTGAGGAGCAAACAATCGCCCAGTCCGTTTTCTTTGCAAAATACCGAAGCAAGGACAAAAGGCAGGGCATTGCAGGTTTTTATTGTGGAAAAAGGATAATTCGGCAACCGGATGTTTTCAAAAAGGGCGGTTTGCAAACCTGTTTCATTCAATGTAAAGATGGAATGTTCCAGCATTTCACTTTCGATCAAAAACTGAGGGCGATTGTCCAAAGGCAGATAAAAACCGCCATCCGATCTGAAAACTGTGAGCCTGACGCGGTGATTACCTTTTCCATCCAACAGTTTTTGAATCTCATTTTCGAAAAAGGCGATAGAATAAATTTCGGGGATTTCAAATTTCAACAATTGTAATCCTCTGAGCATGCGATCGAAATGCAACGGCAGGAACGGGATCTTCCCCTCAAAAACCCGGATCGTTTCAAACAGCCCGTCGCCGTACCTGAAAGACCGGTTTCCTGCACGAAACAGGGGTGTCTCTGTCGGCATGATGGTTCCATTGAAATTGACTTTTTCCAACGACAGTTATCTTTTTTTCAGGTGTTGGACAATAGCGGTACGGATGTCATTCACCGGATTTTCGGGGTTGTTGTCGGATAAGTCGTTGATAGCGATCAGGCCAGGACTTTCTTTGTGCAGCGATTTGATATCGATACCTTTTATCAGATAATCGCTGATGATGACGGTGTATTCCCTTTCCATTTGCAAGGGTTCACCGCCGATGACCCA
The DNA here is from genome assembly GCA_964551455.1 of uncultured Saprospiraceae bacterium. GTDB lineage: Bacteria > Bacteroidota > Bacteroidia > Chitinophagales > Saprospiraceae > JAHDHW01. The sequence goes on along the minus strand of CAZKDA010000133.1, from coordinate 1,190 downwards.
GGCATTTTGCATGTCGTCGAAAGCGATCTTATCCCATTGCAGATAAGCGCCGGTTCCTTTTCGGGCAAGCCCTTCGTTTAAAACCTCCCGAAGCAATTGCCCTGTCATTTTTAACTCCAGAATTTTTCCGCCGAAGGGCAATGACCGGATAATGTCCAATTGGGTAATAGCCCCTGACAATTGGTCATCCAACCGGATGGAACCTGCGTTGACGATGGAGCAATCGTTGTGATCCCCGAATGCCTCCGACATGGCCCTGGTGATCATTTTTCCAAAATTGGTCTGTTGATTTCTCACGATACTTTCTCTTCCGTCGAGCGGTTCGGAGAGCGTTGTCAACACTTCATTCGGATCAAATCCCTGCTCGGCAAAACTACGGGCGGCCAGTTCCGACCATTTTTCAACCACTACGGTTACAGCCGAGTCCAATTCGATGGTTTCATTTATATCGACCAGGGTGTGGTTCATTTCGGTTTTTCTGGTTTTGGTGTTGAATTTTATGCGATGCACATAAGCGGTTTTTGCATTTGCATCCGCTTTGGTGATGACCACATTATCGACGTCATATTTCATATTATCATGGTTATGTCCGCCCATGATGAGCGCAACCTCCGGCACCAAAGCCGCCAGTTCCATATCCTGCCGGATGTCCAGATGCGTCAGTCCCAACACAATGTCCGTTTCGTTCTTTAGTTTTTGGTAAGCCAGTTCCGCTTCTGTAAAAGGATTTTTATAAAAGACATATTCCACAGGGTTTGCATCCAGGCAGGCGCTGAAAAAACCGACCTTGATTTTTGTACCATCGGCATCTTCGACTTCCCATGTCCAGGTTTCCGGTATATATTCCTTTTCGCCGTTTTTGATTTTGTAAAAAGGAAAAATGCCGGCTTCTGTTTTGTGGAATACATCGTTTGAAACCGATTGGAATTGCGATTCGTTGAGAC
>CAZKDA010000133.1:0-236 GCA_964551455.1 uncultured Saprospiraceae bacterium | reverse complement strand
GTTGTCAGGTCGAATTCGTGATTTCCGAAACAAACCAGATCGAAGCCGGTATGGTTCATCACATCAACGATATGCCGCCCCCTGATCTTTTCATTGTCATTATAAGGCAACGTAGCGATCAACGAGGGATTCAAAAAATCACCGGCCAGGACGGTCAGGGTGTTTGGATTTTCAGCCAATAGTTGTTTTCGAAGGGTTGCCACTCTAGCCAGCCCTCCGTTTTTTCCACCTTCAAG
>CAZKDA010000132.1:0-12992 GCA_964551455.1 uncultured Saprospiraceae bacterium | reverse complement strand
TAGATGTAACTTTCGATCCAAAATTTTTCAACAACGAAGTTTTTAAAGTCGCGGACGATTCTAACGAAAAAGACCTGACTTATTGGGATAGCATCCGGCCGGTTCCGCTGACGATTGAAGAACAAACGGACTACGTTAAAAAAGACAGCCTCCAGAAAATCTGGGACTCGAAGGAATACAAAGACTCCATCGACGCAAAAAACAACAGATTCAAACCTATGGATTTGTTCTTTGGCTACCAATACAACAAAACTTACAACAAAACTTATTTTTCTGTCGGTTCCCCTTTGACGGCCATCGAGTTCAACCCGGTTCAAGGCATTTTTGCAAACCTCAATATCGAATACCGCAAATATTTCGATGAGCGCTCGACCCGCTGGCTGCGCGTGAATCCAAAAGTCCAGTACGGTTTTTCCGATGAACAGTGGCGTGCGGATATGTCTGTTACTTTCAATTTCAACCAGTTGGATTTCAGCAGGATCACCCTCAGCGGGGGACGCACCACGGCTCAATTCAACGCCGAAGAGCCGATCGCGCCGTTTTTGAATTCATCGATTGCTTTGTTCTCACACAAAAGCTACATCAAACTTTACGACAAATGGTTTGGGCGAATGGCTTACCAGCGCGAGCTTTCCAATGGAATTTTCTTCCGTGGATACGTCGATTATGCGCAAAGAAGCCCCTTGGAAAATACTTCGGAATACAGCTTTTTCAAAAAAGACCGGAAGTATGAACCCAACGATCCTTTGTTTCCAAATGAACTCGACATTCCGTTCAAGGAACACGAAGCCCTGGAACTGGCGTTGAGCTTCCGCTTCCGTTTCGAACAAAAATATTTTACCTACCCGAAACGGAAATATATCATCGGTTCGAGGTTCCCGGATTTTTGGATACACTTCCGCAAAGGCGTCAGCGCGATGGGCAGCGATGTCGATTACGATTTTGTGAAAATTAATATCGAGGATGAGATAACGTTGGGATTGGTAGGGCGCTCGGAGTTTAACATAGAAGGCGGTAAGTTTTTTACTAAAAAGAGTCTCCACTTTATTGACTTCCAACACTTCAATGGCAACCAGATCGGAGTTTACAATCCTTCCAAAGCGCTGTCTTCATTTTTATTACTGCCTTATTATGAATTCAGTACTACCGATCCTTATGTTCAAATCCATTACCAGCATCATTTTGAAGGCTTTCTTTTAGACAAACTTCCACTGATCCGCAAGCTGGGTTTGAAAACAGTTTTGGGCGCTTCGTTTTTATACACTGAAAATTTCAGGGATTATTTCGAGGTGTCCTTTGGTTTAGACAACCTCGGTTTCGGGATCGTAAAATTATTCAGGATCGACGGGGTGGTTTCTTTCAAAAATGGCAATTACCAAACTATCGGCTTCAGGCTGGGAGTGAATATGTGAGGTGGTATTTGTTAATTTGCTGATACCGCCTTTGTCGGCACACATTTGTTGATTTGTTAATATCGCCCACGCAGTGCGTGGCAGGCAGTGGGCGTCACACGTTTGTTGATTTGGAAAGTTGTGGAATTGAAGTTGCTAGTTGCAAGTCAATCCTTTTCTTACCACTAATCACTAATCACTAATCACTAACCACTAACCACTAACTCCTGTCTTTCTTTTCAAACGATAACAGCTTCTTTTTTCAAACGCTCAGAAAGCTCTTTTCCGAGATAACGTTCTATGGCAAAACGAATGAGATAAAGCAAGGGGATCAGCAAAATAGCCATAAGCACCTTGTAGCCATAATTGACAGTACCGATGGCGAGGAATAGATCTATCGGCCATTTTTGCGGACCTATTACGAATGCAATATACAGCACGACGAAACTGTCGATAAACTGAGATACCAGCGTGGAAAAAGTTGCCCGCAGCCAGATATGGTTTTCTCCCAGCCCTTTTCTGACTCTGTGAAACACCCATGCGTCGATCAACTGACCGATCAGAAATGCGACGAGCGATCCGACGATGATCCAGTTGCTTTGCCCGAAAATATTGGAAAAAGCTACCTGCATATCCGGCACTCCTCTTTCAGCATTTACGCCCACCCAGAAATCGGCTGGAGATAACTTTATAGCAAAAAACACCATGATGAAAGCATAAGCGATCAAAGCTGCGGCGAGGTAACTCAGGAGCTTAACACCACGCCTTCCAAAATATTCGTTGATGATATCCGTCATGATGAAAACGATCGGCCAAAGCAATACTCCTGCAGTGAACATCAGCGAACCCGATTGACCGAAGATGTTCCAGTTCATGGGGGGCCATCCCAAGGTCGGCTCCAGCGCAAATATCTTTACGCCGATGAATTCTGCAACAAGGGCGTTGGTTACAAAAAATCCTGCTAAAACGATAAACAACTTCAACGCCCGGTTGTCCAGGAGCAATTTCATAAAATCATGGATTTGACAGGGAAAGATAGCGTTTGTGAATATTTATTTATAAAAAAGGTGGCTGATTTTTGTAAAAAGAAAATCAATTAAACCTTGTTGATTACGTGCTTGCGGTATCGTTTTCTGGAATAGGCTGAACAATTCAGACCTGCACAGGTTAATTGCGTATATTCGCGTTCTAAAAAAGTTTGTCCGATACTTAACAAAAAAAACAAAATGGCCAAGATCCCGATCAATCTGAAAGATGGAAATATTGCTGCTGACACTGAACTGATCGTTGGCATTGATCTCGGAACAACCAACAGTCTGGTAGCTTATATGAAAGACGGCGAGCCAATGGCTGTAAAAGGGGAAGATGGAAAAAGTACACTCGTACCTTCCGTTATTCATTTCAATAAAAACGGCGATGTTCTTGTCGGTGATTCCGCAAAAGAGAAGCTGATAACCGACCCTCAAAATACGATCTATTCCGTCAAACGACTGATGGGCAAATCCTACCGCGATGTTCAGTATCATCAGCATTATTTCGGTTATAAAATAATAGACGACGATCCCGAAAGCCTTGTAAAGATCAGGGTGAAAGATAAATTTTACACCCCTGTCGAGCTTTCCGCTTTTATATTATCAGAACTGAAAAGAAGGATCGAAAAAGTCCTCGGAAATGAAGTTTCCAAAGCAGTTATTACCGTCCCGGCTTATTTCAATGATTCGCAAAGACAAGCCACGCGGGATGCCGGAAAACTGGCCGGCTTCGATGTACTCAGGATCGTGAACGAACCCACCGCTGCGAGCCTGGCTTACGGCTTCGGTCTGAAAAGTGGCGATAATCAAACCATCGCAGTCTATGACCTTGGAGGCGGCACCTTTGATATTTCCATTTTGCGCTTAGAGGATGGCATTTTCGAAGTATTGTCAACTAACGGCGATACCTTTCTGGGTGGCGATGACATCGACCGCGCCATTATTGATCATTGGGTTGCAAATAACCAGATTGACCAAAATAAGCTCGATTTTGATAAATCTTTCAACCAGGAGATACGCCTGACCGCGGAAGCTGCAAAGAAGTCTCTTTCAAATGAAAGCCGGTTTTCAATGTCTATAAAAGGTTCTGATCTATCGCTGACCAGAGAAGAGTTGGAAAAGCTCGTTGAACCGATTCTGGTCAAAACCCTAGAGTGTTGCCAAAGAGCCGTGAAAGATGCCAGGTTGACTGTTTCGAAGATCGACAACGTCATTATGGTTGGCGGTTCTACGCGAACACCGCTGATCAAACACAGCGTGAGTCGTTTTTTCCAAAATGAAGTGAATGACAAACTCAACCCGGACGAGGTAGTAGCTTTGGGCGCTGCGATCCAGGCCGATGTTTTGGCCGGAAATCAAAGGTCGGTGCTACTGTTGGATGTCACTCCTTTATCGCTGGGCATAGAAACGGTTGGAGGATTGATGGATGTCATAATACCCAGAAATTCGAAGATCCCTTCAAAAGTGGGACGCCAATACACCACCTCGGTTGATGGACAGAAAAATCTCAGGATCTCGGTTTTCCAGGGCGAACGCGACCTCGTGGAGCACAACCGAAAACTGGGAGAATTTATCCTGAAAGATATTCCGCCGATGCCCGCAGGGCTTCCAAAGATCGAGATCCATTTTATCCTCGATGCCGACGGAATCCTGAAGGTCAAAGCAAAGGAATTGCGTTCCAATACGGAGCAGGAGATTGAGATCAGATCGCAATACGGCCTCAGCGAGGAAGATATGGCAAAAATGCTCCTCGAATCTATTCAGCATGCCAAAGAAGACATGGATACCCGCGCATTGCTGGAAGCCCGGAATGAGGCAAATATCATGTTGTTGGCAGCAGAAAAGTTTTTAAAACAAAATGAAACACTTTTGAGTGTCGAAGAAAAAAAACAAACCAGATCGCTCATCGACAATTTGAAAAGTTCCGTTGATGGAAATGACAAAGATGCCATCAACCGGGTGATCGACGAATTAAATGAATTTACGGCTCCGCTGGCTCATCGTGCAATGGATGTTCATATCGCAGAAGCCATGAAGGGGAAAAAGATCGGTAATTGAAATGTTTTTGTAAAAACCCGTAAGATCAAATGAAAAAGCGCTTTTTGTTTTTCCTGTTCGTAAGCCTTGGGTTGTCGCAATCCGGGTTTTCACAAATGCGGGAGAACCTGAAAACCGAGATCGATAAGATCATTTATCACGACACGGAGATCGCGGCCAAAGAAATTCCCGGTTTTGTGATCGGCGTCATATTCAGAGATTCCGTTTTCATTTTCAGTTATGGATCAACGAGTAAGGAAACCCTGATCCCTCCAAACGAAGAGACTATATTTGAAACCGGTGGATTGACAAAAGTTTTTACTGCTTCGCTCGTAAATCTGCTTGCAGATGAAGGGCTGATGCATTACGATTCCTCTCTGAATCATTACCTACTTCCTGAATTTCGCAACGAAAAAGCGAATGACATCACCATCCGTGACCTCATCATCCACGCTTCGGGATTACCAAAATTGCCGCTGGAATTTGGTTTAAAATCACAACAAACCAATAACCCTTACGCGAATTATACAAAAACGGATTTGCTGGATTTTTATAGCAATTACACGCCCGAAGCCGAAAGCCGTGGAAAATATTATTATTCAAATCTGAATTATGCCCTTTTGGAATTGGCCATCGAGTTTGCTACCCGCCAACCCTTTGAAGTTGTTTTGGAAGAAAAGATTTTCAGGCCGTTGGAAATGCACAATAGCAGCATCACTGTTGCCGATTCAACCCAGTTTGCAAAAGGATATACAATTGCCGGACTGGAAGCGCCCATCTGGCAGTTTCAATCCTTTGCAGCCTCCGAAGGGGTAAAGTCAACCGCTGGCGATTTATTGAAATTTCTGGCTTGCAATCTCGGAAAAACCCAGCCTGATCTGGCGGCCTCTTTCAGCCATAACCACATTCCGCACATCAAAACGGAGCTCAACAAAAATGCCTGGGCTGCAAACGGCTGGCACCTCGTGAAAAGAAAAAAATACTACGATTTGCTGATGCATGGCGGCGCTACCAGCGGACAGCGGGCATTTATTGGTTTTGTAAAAGAAACTCAGACGGGAGTAGTGCTACTCTCAAATTCCGAATACAGAACAGATGGCTTGGGCTTCCTGATCCTTCGGATGCTTAATAATAACTGGAAAAAGTAAACGGGCGAACTGTGAACGGTAAACGAAATCGACACACCACAACACCAAAATTCCATAACACCATAACACCATATCGTAGCGAAGCGAAGATCCCGACCGATAGGTCGGGAATACCATAATACCATAATACCATAATACCATAATACCATAATACCATAATACCATGTCAAAGAAAAACAAAAAGAATCGCTCCGGAATTGTTTATTCCACTGATCCGGATTTTGAATACACTCCGGAAAATGCAGAACCGGAAGCAGATTTGCCTCACGAAAAGCAGGTTTTGAGAATACATCTGGATAAAAAGCAAAGAGCCGGCAAAGCGGTCACGTTGATCGCTGGTTTTGAAGGGGCGGATGAATCGCTGAAAGAATTGGGCAAATTACTGAAATCCAAATGCGGGGTAGGCGGCTCGGTGAAGGACGGGGAGATCATTTTGCAGGGAGATCATCGCGACAAAGTACTCGGGATTTTGCTCGACATGGGTTTTAAAAACACGAAAAAATCCGGTGGGTAGTACGTTGTTATTTAACTTTTTGATGCCAGGTTTATCTTTTTGAACTCACCCCCTTGATCCCCCTCTCTTGCAAGAGAGGGGAAACCGAGCGAAGCGAAGGTAGGGGTGAGTTCAAAAAGATAACTTGCTTGCACAAATCACTTTTCGGCAAAGAGCATACGATTTTTTCCGCTCATATCCTGCTTCAGTTGAATGTTTGTAAAACCCTGACTTTTCACTAAATCCAGCACTTTTTCGGCGTGAAATTCATTCAGTTCGAAAAAAAGTTTACCATCTTTTTTCAGTTTTGAAAAAGCCAGGCTGCTGATCTTTTTGTAAAATAAAAGCGGATCGTCTGTTTCCACAAACAAGGCCAGGCGCGGTTCGTAAACCAACACATTTTTTGGTACGAGATGTTGTTCGTCAGAGGTGATGTAGGGGGGATTGCTCACGATGAGATCGTAATGGCCGATTTGGTTCCAAAGGGTTTCATCCAAAATATCCAGTTGAAAAAAACGGATGACTGCGTTGTTGAGATTTGCATTTTCTTCGGCGATTTCCAGCGCTCCGGGGCTGACATCCAAGGCTTCGACCTGCCATTCCGGTCTTTTCATTTTCAGCACGATGGGGATACAACCACTGCCCGTTCCAATATCCAAAACTTTATATTCCTTTTTTCCAGTCATTACTTTCGTCACTTCCAGTATCCATTCGACCAGCTCTTCGGTTTCCTGGCGGGGGATCAGCACATTTTTATCCACTTTGAATTTTAAACCAAAAAAATCTGCAAAGCCAAGCACATATTGAACCGGTTCGTGATTCAACAATCGTTTTTCAATAACAGTCAATTTCAAAATATAATCTTCGGAAAATTGATCCTGTCGCCGGAAGTCATGGATTTTAAAAACATCTTCGAATACGATCCGTGCGATGTTGTTAGCTTCCCTTTGCGGATAAATGGATTCCAGCGTTTTGCGGAAATTCCGGTATGCTTTTTCGATGGTCAAGACAACCTGTTTTTAAAATCTTCATAACCAAACTGCCGGACGATCTTTAATTCATCGTTTTGAGTCCAGATGGCTATGTCAGGATGTTTCACCCCATTGAACATGGTCGTTTTTACCATCGTATAATGGATCATATCTTCGAAAATGATCTGATCGCCGGCTTGCAACTCTTTTTCAAAACTGTATTCGTACATGAAGTCTCCGGCTAAGCAACTGACACCACCGATACGGTAGGTTGGTTTTCCGGTTTGCGGATCGGAAGCACCCCGGATTTTTGGGCGATAGGGCATTTCGAGAGTATCCGGCATGTGTGCTGTAAAAGAAACATCTACGATCGCCGTGCGAATGCCTTTATTTTCAACAATATCCAAAACCTGGCTGACTAAGGTCCCGGTTTGCCAGGCGATTGCGCTTCCAGGTTCGAGGATGACTTTAACGCCAAATTTTTCTTTGAAGTCCTTCAACAACTTAATAAGATGCTCAATATCGTAGTCCTTTCTCGTCATCAGATGACCGCCGCCCATGTTGACCCATTTCACGCGGGATAGCCATTTTCCGAATTTTTGTTCAAAAGATTCCAGCGTTTTTTCCAGAGCAAAAGAAGAAGATTCACAAAGGTTATGAAAATGAAGGCCTTCGATTTCTTCCGGCAAGCCATTTTCAAAAGCTTCGGCTACCATGCCCAATCGCGATCCCGGCGCAGAGGGATTGTAAAGGTCAGTTTCCACTTCCGAGTATTCCGGATTCACCCGGATACCGCAGGAGATTGGCGCGGGATGCGCTTTCACCAGCGCTTTATATTTTTCAAACTGCGAAAGCGAATTGAAAGTAATGTGGCTGCTCAGTTCCATGATCTGCTCAAATTCCGAAGGAAGATAAGCCGGAGAATAGGTATGGGCTTTGGTTCCCATTTCTTCAAAACAAAGCAAAGCTTCATTGAGCGAGCTGGCGGTGGCTCCTTTGAGATATTCTCTTACAATCGGAAAAGCCGACCACATGGCAAAACCTTTGAAGGCCAGGATGATCTCAATCCCCGCTCTCTGCTGCACTGAATCGATCAATTCGAGGTTTTTGCGGAGTTTTTCTTCTTCCAGCAGAAAGCAGGATGAAGGTACTTTTGAAAAGTCAACGGCCATAATATTCAGAGTTCCAGGTCGAGATCAAATTTTTCGTGCCAGGGCAGGCCATCTTTAGCCAGTTGTTCGAGGAAAGGATCGGGGTCGAATTGCTCGACGTTGAAAACGCCTTTGCCACTCCATTTGCCTTTTAAGATCATCATGGCGCCGACCATTGCCGGAACGCCGGTGGTGTAAGAAACTCCCTGGGTTCCGGTTTCGTCGAAAGCTGCCTGGTGGCTGCAATTGTTCCAGATGTAATAGGTTCGCTCTTTGCCGTCTTTGATTCCCCTGATCCTGCAACCAATAGAAGTTTCGCCGACATAGTTTTCACCCAGATCGCCCGGATCCGGAAGTACTGCTTTTAAAAACTGCAACGGAACGATCTCTCTGCCCTGATAGACAACGGGTTCGATGCTCGCCATACCGATGTTTTGAATGACGCGAAGGTGGGTCAGGTATTCATCGCCGAAGGTCATCCAGAATCTGGCTCGTTTTATCGTTGGAAAATTTTTGACCAGTGATTCCAACTCTTCGTGATAAATTAAGTAAGATTTTCGGGGGCCGATTCCCGGATAGTTCAGCATTTTTGAAATTTCATGGGGTTCGGTTTCCACCCAGCGGCCATTTTCGTAATAACGTCCTTTTTGGGTGATCTCGCGGATATTGATCTCCGGGTTGAAGTTGGTGGCAAAAGCTTTTCCATGATCGCCGGCGTTGCAATCGACGATATCGAGATAGTGGATTTCATCAAAATAATGCTTATCGGCATAAGCCGTAAAAATGCTGGTCACACCAGGATCAAAACCACAGCCCAGCAGGCCCAGAATTCCTTTTTCAGCAAAGCGGTCGTGATAAGCCCATTGCCAACTGTATTCGAACTTCGCTTCATCTTTGGGTTCATAATTGGCGGTGTCCATGTAGTGAACCCCGGTTTCCAGGCAGGCATCCATGATGGTAAGGTCCTGGTAGGGTAGTGCGACGTTTATAACAAGTTTTGGTTGGAAAGAACGGATCATTGCCACAAGTTCCGGGACATTCTCCGCATCGATGGGAGCTGTACTCATTTTTTGATACCCCGTTTGCTTTTTGACATCTCTTGCTATATCGTCACATTTTGAAACTGTCCTGCTGGCCAGCAATATTTCGCTAAAGATTTCAGGGTGCATGGCACATTTGAATGCGACCACTCTTCCCACGCCTCCGGCGCCGATTATGAGTACTTTTGACATTTTTTTTAATTTTGGTGTTTGTATGAATTGCCAGCAAAAATATAGAAAATGATTTAAAAAACTGTCCAAAAGTTCAAACCGGGAAATTGTATAAAATTTTAACTTGCGTCATTTTAATAACGATCTATGTCAAAATTGAAAAAAATCCAAAACTTTGATCCCAACGGTGTAGGTCTTGCGAATGGCCGTTTTATCGGGCTGCCCTTTGATGAAGAAGATGCGGAGATCATCCTGTTGTCGATCCCCTGGGATGTTACGGTATCTTATGCCGATGGCACTGCCTTGGGGCCGCAAAACATTTTGAACGCTTCAACCCAACTCGATCTTTACGATCCGCTGGTGCCGGATGCCTGGAAAATGGGAATTTTTATGGCGCATCCCGAAAAAACATGGCTGAAAAAAAATGAAAAACTCCGACAAAAAAGCATCGAATACATCGATTTTCTGGAAGACGGGGGCGATCCGGAGAATGATGCTCGTTACAACAAATTGCTCGATGAGATCAATCAGGGTTGCGCGGCGCTGAAAACTTACGTTTACGAACAAAGCAAAAAATACCTTTCGCAGGGAAAACTGGTCGGACTTGTCGGCGGAGAGCATAGCGTGCCGTTGGGATACCTGGAAGCCCTGGCAGAATTGCATCCCGATTTCGGCATTCTCCAGATCGATGCACATACGGATTTGCGCAAAACTTATGAAGGTTTTAAATATTCGCATGCGTCTATTTTTTACAATGCCTCAAAGATCAAGGCCATTTCAAAGATCGTCCAGGTTGGCATCCGCGATTTTTGTGAGGAGGAGTTAGATGTTGTAAGACGATCGACCGGCCGGATCAAGGTATTTTTTGACCACGACATACAAAAGAAGTTGTTCAAAGGCAGCACCTACCATCAAATCTGCATTGAGATTCTGCAGCAATTACCACAACAAGTTTATATCAGCTTTGACATTGACGGCCTCGATCCTGCGAATTGTCCGAATACCGGAACGCCTGTGCCCGGCGGCCTGAGCTTCAACCAGGCGATCTATCTCATCAATCTTATCGTGGAAAGTGGCAGGACGATCATCGGCTTTGATCTTTGTGAAGTCAATGGCAAAAATGAATGGGACGGGAGCGTCGGCGCACGGTTGCTTTACCGGCTTTCAAATTTGATGGGAAAATCAAACGGGAGGAACTGATTTTTTTCTTTTGCGATGCAATAATTTTCCCACAGATCAGTTTAAGGTTTATTAGAATTACAAAATAAAATTCCACGATATAGCAAAGATTTACTTTTCACACATTTTATAATCTCCGGCAGTTTTTATGCTGTCAGCAAAAAAGTAAATCATTATGTCAAATTTGAATTTTCAATCCTCCCGCGCAGAAAAAATTTCCGAGAATTTTCAAAAAAATAAAAAGACGCAAAGTCTGCATCCCAAAAAAAGAGGCCCGTAAGAACTTCCCAAAAACCGATCCCCCCAATTTTTTCCCTTCAAATCTCTTCTTCCAAACTTTTTCCCATTTCTTTTTTGATCAACTGTAAATTTTCCTCCTGAATTTTCGCCATACTCAGCGGAAAATGATATTTCTTCCACAATTCCTCCAGATCAAAATCTTCACCTCGTTCCACCGCTACTTTCAATTTTAAAATATAATCCAGGTTTTCGTTTTTGCGTTTCCTGATCTCATTTTTGTCGAAGGCGATATCGCCATGTCCCGGTATCAGCATTTTTATATCAAAGCGCTCCTGGATCAAATCTACCTTGCTCAAAGTTTTTTCATACTCAAGTGAACTGTCGCCAATGAACGGAAACTCCTCGTTGCTCAGATAATCGCCCGCAATCCAGACATTCAGTGGTTCGATGATCGTAAAAAAACCGTCCGGCGTATGTCCCGGCGCCAGGAAAAAAGTCATTTTCGTATTCCCGATCTGCAAAACCTGTGCGTCGTTTTTTACAATAATATCGCCCTTCGGATATTCGATTTCGTAATTCCTGCGGATGTAAAATTCATCGTCGAATCGTCGGACATCTTCCAGCGACTTTGATTTTTCAGGATTGTTTTCAAAAGCTTCGGAAACGATCACCCGTGCATCCGGGAAAGCTTTGTAACCAATAATATGGTCATAATCCGAATGCGTAAATAGCAAATAGAGCGGAGCGCTGCCTCGGATTTTCTGCACAAAATTTTGGATATCTTCTACCTCTCGTGGCAGCCAATTCGGATCCACAACCAGCGTCAGATCATCGGTTCGTACCACCGTGGATGTCGTGCGGTAAAGGGCGCTTTCGAAAACAGTGATGCGTTCGTCCTGGTATTTTATCATTTGCTGGCAGTGGTCTTTTTTACAATATCGCCGATTATGATCTCAGCGTGTTCGCGGGTGTTTTCGATAAATAATTTGCTGGTGTTCTGCCCGGCGCAGATGACTCCGGCGATATACAAACCGGGGATATTGGTTTCAAAAGTTTCGGGGTTGTGAACAGGCGTCATGCCTTCGTCTTTGTTAAAGGCGATCCCGGTTTTTTTGAAAAAATCATAATCGGGTAGGTAGCCGGTCATGGCCAACACAAAATCATTTTCCAAAACTTTTTCTCCTTCCGGCGTTTGGATGACGATGTCTTTTTCGCGGATTTCTTTGACAGTTGAGTTGAAATAAGCTTTTACAGAACCTTCTTTGATCCGGTTTTCGATGTTTGGGCGAATCCAATATTTCACCTTTTCGTAGATCTGCGACTCCCGGATGATCATCGTCACCTCCGCGCCTTTGTAAAACGTTTCCAGGGCAACGTCGCAGGCAGAATTGGCGGCGCCGATCACGGCCAGCTTTTGCCCCAGGTACCGGTGCGGCTCGTCGTAATAATGTTTCACTTTGGGAAGGTCTTCGCCGGGAACATTCAGTGCGCGATAGTGGTCGAAAAATCCGGTAGCCACGACAACCTTCTTCGCTTGGTATTCACTTTTTGTGGTTTTGATTTGAAAGTTTTTTGTTTTACGAATACTTTCCACTTTTTCGTAATAATGGATTTTGAGGTTCCAGCTTTGCGCTACGCGGCGGAAATATTCCAGGGCTTCTCTCCTCGTGGGTTTTTCGGAATGTGCGATGAAAGGCACTCCGCCGATCTCCAGTAAATTTGACGTGGAAAAGAAGGTCATGTTTTCGGGAAAATGATAGATGGAATTGACCAGCACCCCTTTTTCGATAACCAGGTATTTCAGCCGGGCCTTTTCCGCTTCAATGGCGCAGTTCAGGCCTATCGGTCCGGCGCCGATGATGATTAGATCGTACATTTTTTTTGTTTTGAGTATTTCGTAATAATCGGGTGGGCATTATTGGCCACGAAGGCAAAAAGACACAAAGGAATCCTGTACGTCGATTCCGACACAATCTTTGAGAGTGAATGAACTTGCGTTCGTTATAAGAATTTTCGTTATTAAAAATCATGTCTATGGGCATCGGAAAAAGTGAGAACCTTAGTGTATTTGTGTCCTGCTTTTTCATTAAGGTTGTTCAAAAATAAAAATTTCAAATTTGTAAACCATTAGTTGTACGAC
>CAZKDA010000131.1:0-13071 GCA_964551455.1 uncultured Saprospiraceae bacterium | reverse complement strand
AAAATTTCGGGAAAAGAAAAATCCGAAATTTATCCGTGAACAAGTATAAAAAAAACACAAACATGCTGGAGCAGATCCCTAAAATAAAACACCTTGATTCCGAAAATTTCTTTCTGATCGCCGGCCCCTGCGCTATCGAAGGTGAAGCAATGGCTTATGAGATCGCCGACCAGGTATCGGAAATATGCCAAAGACTGCAAATTCCATATATTTTTAAAGGCTCGTACAAAAAAGCCAATCGTTCGAAACTGGATTCGTTCAGCGGGATCGGCGATGAAAAAGCATTGAATATCCTGAAAGCAGTCGGTGAGCGTTTCGACATTCCGGTTACCACAGACATTCACACCGAAGAAGAAGCAATTCTGGCGAGCCGCTACGTCGATGTCATCCAAATCCCGGCGTTCCTCTGCCGTCAGACCAGCTTATTGGTAGCAGCCGCCAAAACCGGGAAAGTCGTCAACATCAAGAAAGGCCAGTTTTTAAGCCCGGAGGGAATGCAATTTGCCATTGACAAGGTCGTGCAATCGGGAAATGACAAAGTGATGCTGACCGAACGGGGAACGACCTTTGGCTATCAGGATCTGATCGTTGACTTTCGCGGCATCCCGGTGATGCAATCGATGGGCGTGAAAGTGATCCTGGATTGTACCCATTCGCTACAGCAACCCAACCAAAGCAGCGGCGTCACGGGAGGCATGCCCGCCATGATCGAAACCATTGCACGAGCAGGTGTCGCGGTGGGTGTTGACGGGTTGTTCATCGAAACCCATCCGAATCCGCAGGAAGCAAAATCCGACGGGGCAAATATGCTCCGCTTAGACAACTTGGAGAGGTTGTTGAAAATAATACTAAAAATTAGGCATAGCTTGAATTAAGCGAAATTTAATTTCACTACTTCTTGTAATTGACAAAAATTTATTTTAAATTAATCACAAAAATCAAAAGGAGGCCGATATGAAATCCTTAAAAGCATTCTTGACAATTCTTACCCTTGTTTTCGCCATTACCATTGCTATGGCACAGGCAGAAAAGACCCTTGTGAAATCCTTTAATTTACAGGGAATGCAATCTGTGATCCTCGATTTGGACGGTGAGGTGGAGATCAGAGAATGGAACAATTCCATCATGCGTGTCCAGCTTTCCATAAAAATTGAAAACGGCAATGATTCCATGCTGAAATCATTCGTAACTTCCGGCAGGTATAACCTGTACTCCAAACTGACAAATGACGAACTGGTGATCTTTGCCCCTGGTACCAAAAAGGAGATGAAACTCGGCACCAGTACCTTGAACGAAACCATTTCATACATTGTATACGCACCTGAAAATGTTATTGTAAAAATGGCCGGCGAAGCATCTACCGATGCCGAATCCCTTCCCCTACCCGGCTCTTCCTCACTTTAACATTTTAATTGCTTTCCTTCTTCTCGAAAGGGTATAACCGCACTCCGGGTTATACCCTTTTTATGGTGTTTTATAGTTAAAACCACCCCTTCAGTCTCACAGGCTTCAATTTCTTTTGTATATTTGCGTTTTAACCAAAAACATTGCTCCAGTTATGCGAATCTTAACAGTTTTATGTTTTTGCCTTTCCTTTTTCCAAATTTCCAAAGCTCAACTCACTAAAGTTTTACACCAAACCTTCGACGTGGACAGCGTCGAGCAAATCACGATCAACCTGACCGGAGATTACAAAGTCGAAAAATGGGCTGGTGATAAAATCCTGACTGAAACCAAAGTTGAGATTTACGATACTACTCCAGGTATTTTCAGATATTTTATTGAAGAAAAGAAGCGCTACGATATTGTGGCGGAGATCAATAATATGACGGCTTCGCTTTTTTCCAATGATCCTGAAAGAAAAGCCATTAAAAACAGCAAAGAAGCAGATAAAGCCTGTTATGAATTTGTGCATGTAAAAATATTCGTTCCGGACGAATTCAATATCGACAATCCGGGAAAGCTCAGCAGGGAAACTTCAGAAGCACATTTGAAAAAAGATTAGGTGCAAACAAAACACCTGAAAAAGCATCTCGGCAATACTGAGGTGCTTTTTTTAATTGCTTACCTTTGCTATCCGCATGCTAAAAACAGTCGAGTTAAAATTATTGCCGGGAGAAGCTGCAAACGACCGGGTTGTAAAGCAAAAGCTATGCAGCAAAGCCGGGATTGCTGAACGAGACCTGAAAGATTGGCGGATTGTCAAAAGATCGATCGATGCCAGGTTCCGTGAGGTATGTATCCTGCTTCGGATCGAATTTGACACGGAAAATAAATTTGAACCGGAACCCAGTTTGCTGGAAGCGCTTAAACCTGTTGGCGACAAGCCCCGTGTGGTCATCGTAGGGGCAGGCCCTGCCGGATATTTCGCAGCATTGGAATTGATCAGCGCCGGTCTGAAACCGTTGATCTTTGATCGGGGAAAGGACGTTCAATCCAGAAGACGCGATCTGCGGGCGATCCAGCAGTTTGGAACCGTCAACCCGCATTCCAATTATTGCTTTGGCGAAGGCGGCGCAGGCACCTATTCCGACGGAAAACTCTACACCCGGTCGCACAAAAGGGGAAGCATTTACAAGGTGTTGAAAATGTTAGTCGAGCATGGTGCAAGCCCGGATATCCTGATAGATGCTCATCCGCATATCGGTTCAAACAAGCTGCCAGGAATTGTTGCCAATATCCGAAAGACCATTGAAACTTTTGGCGGAGAGGTCCATTTTAATTCCTTTGTTTCAGATTTGATTTTTGAAAACAAAAAGATAAAAGGTGTTGTTGTCAATGATTCGCATGAAGTGTCCGGCCAAGCGGTTATTTTGGCAACCGGCCATTCCGCACGGGATATTTATTATCTGTTGCACAAAAAGGAGATCGCCATCGAATCGAAGCCTTTTGCCCTGGGAGTAAGAATAGAGCATTCGCAGGCGCTGATAGATAAAATCCAGTACCGTCAAAGTCCGCGCGATGAATATTTGCCGGCTTCGAGCTACAAGTTGACCTGCCAGATTGGAGGACGCGGAGTGTTTTCCTTTTGTATGTGCCCCGGGGGGCTGGTGGTTCCGGCTTCAACGGCGCCAGGGGAGATCGTTGTGAACGGCATGTCCTTGTCGCGAAGGGATTCGCCTTTTGCCAACAGCGGAGTCGTGGTGAGTGTGGAACCTGAAGATTTGGTTTCGTTTTCAAAATACGGCGTATTTTCAGGTTTGGAATTCCAAAAAATGGTGGAACAAAAGATGTATGCCAATGGCGATGGCAGCCAGAATGCTCCGGCACAGCGGCTTACGGATTTTGTAAAGGGGAAAATGTCTAAAGACCTTCCGGATTCCAGTTATATTCCCGGGTTGCATCCGGCACCATTGCATCGCTTGTTGCCTGGTTTTATTTATGAAAAACTTTCAAAAGGAGTTGTGGAATTTGGCAGAAAGATGAAAGGTTATTTTACTGAGGAAGCAAATGTGATCGCCACGGAAAGCAGAACAAGCGCTCCGGTACGCATTCCCAGAAACCCAAAGACACTCATGCACCCGGATGCAGAGGCATTGTTCCCCTGCGGCGAAGGCGCCGGTTATGCAGGTGGGATCGTTTCAGCAGCCATCGACGGACAGAATGTGGCCTTAGCCGTGAAGCAATTCCTGGGCGGATGAAAGCGATGGATTTTTTGATACCGCTTGCAGCCTGCCTGTGTGCCTCGGCAGACAGGCGGCACACGTTTGCTGATTTGCTAATTTGCCGTTCACTGTTCACTGTTTACTGTTTACTGTTCAAAATTCGGAGGGTTGCGCTTAGGCTGCAAAGCTACTTTCGAGATTAAAAATTATTTATAATGAAAAATACTGCCGATCTAATAGCAAGGGTTCTCATTTCGATGATCTTTTTGTTTGAGGCTTACGATTCCATCATTTATTTTAAAAGCACTAAAAATGTAATGACCCGCTTTGGCATTACCTGGCAACAAGACTTTTTGCTTGGGGTAGCCATTTTTCTTTTGATCGTGGGTGGGATTTTGGTATTGATCGGATACCGCTCTAGATTTGGCGCCTGGCTTTTGCTGTTTTATTGGATACCCGTGACTTTTATCGCACACTCCTGGTGGAACGATCCATACGATATTCAGCGCGAAGCGGCTATCGATTTTATGAAAAACATGGCCATCATCGGTGGGCTTATTTTGATAATCATCAATGGTAGCGGGCGATACAGCATCAGGAGATTGTTTGCAACCACCAGCGTAAAATGATGCAACAGCCTGGGGCGTTGTCGATTCAGCTTGTTTTCAACTGCTCTCCGCAATGTTTACAATAGCCAGCATCGTTATCGTGTTCCTTATGCTCACACTGTTGGCATTTCACGATCTTTCTGTCCTGCATTTCCTGCCCTATTTTTATCATCTCCGCAGAAACGATCCCGGTCGGAACGGCGATCACCGCATAGCCCATTATCATTAAGCAACTGTCCCAGCGTAGTAACCGGAGAAATATCTCCATAACCAACGGTTGTCAAAGTAACTATCGCCCAGTAGATGGATCGTGGAATGCTGTCGAATTGTGTATTCACTCTCCCTTCGACGACGTACATCACAGAGCCGAAAACAGTCACCATAAGTAATATGAAAAACAAAAAAACGAATATCCGCTTGCTGCTCGCCTTGAGCGCTTTGATGATCACCATGCTTTCTCTGATAAACTGGAAAAGCTTAAAAACCCTGAAAACCCGTAACAACCGCAATGCCCTGATGATAATCAGATAATGCGCACTCACCACGAAAAGGCTCAGGTAGGTTGGCAGAATGGCGAGCAGATCGATGATGCCATAAAAGCTGAAAATGTATTTTCGTGGTTCTTTGACACAATAGATCCTGAGCATATATTCAATGGTAAAGAGTATGGTAAAAATCCATTCAAGGGTGTAAAACAAATTATGGTAAACATTGGACAGCCGCGCAATGCTTTCCAGCATGACTACCAAAACACTGGCCAGGATCAGTACCAGCAGCACCACATCAAAAGCTTTACCGGCAGGAGTATCAACCTTAAAAATGACCGTGTAAATTTTTTCTTTCAACGAGTTATTCGTTTGTTCCATTTTGTTCCATTTTGCTGCAAATATAAGCGTCTGATCTTAGAACCGCGGGGCGACGCCACCGGTTAATCGGTCAGGATTTAGTTGCTCAGACCCTTAACCTTAGAGAGATTAATTTCTTGTTATGTTTTGTTTTTTGATATTAAGACTTTCTTAAATGTTACATTTTTGGTAATTTGCCTTCGATTCACACAAACATTTTCTTCATTATAAATTTTAGGAGGATGACCAAAGCCATAATCATTGAAGACGAACTCAAAGGCCTCAACAACCTTAAAAACATGCTGGGGAAATATTGCCCCGACGTAGAGATCATCGCCGAAGCCCGCAATATCAAAGAAGGAGTTGACATTTTGAACAACCCGTCCATGAAACCGCATGTCGCTTTTCTGGATATAAAACTGCCCGACGGTTTGGTATTCAATATGCTGAATGACTACGCCGACAAGATCAACTTCGACATTATCTTCGTAACTGCTTTTGAGGAATTTGCCATCAAAGCCTGTCAGTACAGTTCCATCGGCTACATCGTAAAACCCATCGACCCCGACGACCTGAAAGAAGCCGTCAGCCGCATCATGCCCGGAAAAACCAACCAGATCAGGAAGCGGATGAAGGTGTTTACACAACATTATAACAATCCTAATGCCTTCGAAAAAATGAGCATCTCGGCGATCGACGGCATCTACTTCATCAACATCAAAGAAATAATCCGCTGCGAAGCAGAAGATAATTACACGCATATCCACCTGAAAAACGGTGAAAAGATCACCGCCTCGAAAACCATCAAAGCCTACGAAGATATGCTTTCGAGCGTCAACTTTTACAGGGTGCACAAAAGCCACCTGATCAACCTGAACTACATGCGGAAATTCGTAAAAGGCGACGGCGGCTACCTCATCATGGACGATTATAAAAAAATCGAAGTCTCCCGGCGGCGAAGACCTGCCTTCATGGAACAGATGCGACGCTTGCAGGAAGGCCTGTAAACCATGATCTAAGGCCAGCGGCTCGCGCTGCGTTCCTAACCGATTGCCAAAATATACACAGACACTCGACCACACAAATAAGCCATGCAAAGTTCACCGGATTTTGCATGGCTTATTTCTTTAACAATGGTTTTTGGATTTGAGGATTTTTGGGTAGTTTAGGGGGTGGAGATGTAGGTTATTAGTTAGATAGACAAAATAAAATGGATATGGCTAAAAAAATCAAAATAGATGGCTCTTTTTGAATGGGATCAGAAAAAGAATAAAGCGAACAAGGAAAAGCATGGACTGTCGTTCGAAGATGCCTCAAAAGTATTTAATGATCCTGATCGGATACAGTACATTGCCACAAAAATGAACGAAAAGAGATTTATTACAGTTGGTAAGGTTGTCAAATTTATTGTCGCAGTTGTTTATGTAGTGAGATCGGGAATTTTGCGGATAATGTCAGCCAGGCAGGCAAGAAAGAACGAAATAAATGATTATCTTGAGAATAAGTTAAAGAAGTAAGATTATGAACAGCAAAAGCATATCAGTCGCCGAGGCTTTGAAACGTTTGGAAAAAGGGAAGAAGTTAGACGGAGTGGTCATTGATTTCAAGCGTGAAAAAGTAAAAGCCCTGGATGCCTTCAAGCTCGGAAAGGCAGGCGTTGAGGTTCCTGATGAAGTGATATTATACGACGATGCAGACGTAGCATACGATCCGGAATTTGATGACTATGAATGGAAACGAACAGATATTGACCCTTACGGAAACTTAAAAGAACGGCTGACTGTAAATATTGAAATTGAAAAAGATGTAAAAACGTGGATCCAAAGAAATGGAATAGAGTTAGACCATTTACTCGAAAAACTAATTCACGACTTTTACTCAGCCAATCAAATGATAAAAGGGAAATAACCCTCCACGCCCAACATAGGTTGCCTCTGTGTAAAGGCGTCAGCAAAAAAATCTGTTTTTACATTGAACGATTGTTTTCATTGGAAAATCAGGGCGGCAAAAAAGGTTGAAGCAGCCTGAACCACTTCACCTCCAACAAACAATAGTAATGATGTTTTGACTCAGTTATCGAATTTACTTTTTTAAAACATAGTAATCTCAATGTTACAATTCTTTTGCTGCGTTTAAACTTCAAATTGAATGTTTAACTTTTTCAAAAATAATGGACGGCATAAACTGTTGAAAAAAAGATAGATACATTGCGAAAACTTTTTTGTCCTCTTGTTGTATGATTAATTTATAATGAATTGTTTTAAGGGAAAAGAATAAAAGTATTTGGGAGTGATACAATAAGTTCGTAATTTTATAAAGAATAAACAAACTGGTCTTTAACCAATTTTTTCCTTAATCTTAGAATAAACTAGCGCTATGGGAAGCAAGAAGAACAAAGGTCTAAGAGAACTTATGACGGACTTGCAGGAGCAAGTGATCCAAAAAGACGATCTGGCAAAGATCATCGGAGGAACCAGTAACCATCAAACCAATCAGGGCAACCGGGGTTGCGGCGGCATCGTTCCTCAATAACCTACTGACTTTGTATTTTACGATCTGAAAATGGCTGCATTGACTTGAATGTAGCCTTTTTTTATTTTGCAGAAAAAAAAACACATGGCTCCTACCGCTGCTTCAATTTCAAACATTAGACGCCTCGAATCTCAACTGGAAAAACAAAAAGATCCTTTCCAAAGGCTGATCATCCTCGATCAGTTGACCGGATATTTTGCCTTTACCAATTACCGCAAAGCGCAGAAAAACCTGGCAGAACAGGAGGCTATTCTTCTGAAAGTCAATGACCGCGATTTCAAACTGCGTTTCCACCTCAACACGGCCATTATCGAAAACCAGTTGTACAATTATGCCCTGGCGGAATTGCATTTCAAACAGGCGCTCGAAATTCTCGATGAACGCGGCGACGTCAAACAACAGGCCGAAGCATTCATCGACTACGCCGGCACCTGCATCAACCTCAACAAAATGGATCAGGCCACCAATTTCCTCGATAAGGCCGCCAAAATGCTGGAAGTGTTTCCCGATACCCAACTCGAAGCCAGGATCATCTGCCGCGAAGGTTTTTTGAATCTCCATTATTCCAATTATGAAAAAGCCATTGAGTTGCTGCTCGAAGCAGACAAAAGGATCTACGCCCTTCCCGATCTGTCGCTTAAAGATTATTATTTCCGAACACTTATCTACAGCGGGCTGGGCAGAATTTACGAACGAAACGACGAGCCGTATAAAAGTGTCAAAGCTTACGAAAATGTAGTGAAATGGTGCGAATCAATGGGAATGCGCACCCGGCTGTCGTGGCATTATCTCAACGTCGGAAACGCTTATATGGCTTTGGAAAACAACGAAAAAGCCGCCGAATTTTTTCACAATGCCATCAAGATCAAGGACGATGTAAGCCAGGATGCCCGCGCCGGAGCATACGCCAATCTTGGATTTTGCTACTACAAGGCCAATAAGTTTGATGATGCGCTCCAGCTTTACGATCGCGCTCACAGATTGTATTTGGAAAAGTCAAAACAGGATTTTGCAAATTTCTCTTTGATCGAAGGTAGAAAGGCCAGGCTGTATGCCACACTCAACAAAAAAAAAACGCGCCGAAAAGCATTTTGTAAAATCGCTGGAATATGCCAGCAAGGAGAACGATTTCAGCCTGCTGTCGAATGTTTGTAAAGAGATCGCAGCTTTTTACGCAGAGCAATCCGAATTCGAGGATGCCTACAAATATCTGCTGCTTCACGATCAAATGAGAGACCGCCACATGGAGGAAGTCAGCCAACGCAGGGTGACAGAATTTGAAATCCGTTATGAAGCAGAAAAAAAGAAACGTGAAGCGGAACTGCTGCGGCATCAGTCGATTGGTTTGCAACTAAAGGCATTGCGCTCGCAGATGAACCCGCATTTTATGTATAATGCCCTGAACGCCATCCAGAATTTCATCACTTCCAACGAGGTGAAAGATGCCTCGAAGTACCTCGCCAAGTTTGCCAAACTCATGCGCCAAAGCCTCGATTATTCCGACCTCGAAATTATCAGCCTCGAAAAAGAAATTGAGTTTTTGGAAAACTACTTGTTCATCAATCAAAAGCTCCGCTTTGAGGAAAAAATCAGTTTTGAGATCATCGTGGACGACGAGATCGAAGAAGACATTATGGGCATCCCGACCATGTTTATCCAACCTTTCGTGGAAAATGCCATCGAGCACGGGCTTAGAACCGTGAAAAGCGGAAAGGTGACCATTGAGTTCAAGCTCTTTGATGAAAATACCCTGCTTTGTATTGTGGAAGACAACGGGATCGGCAGAGACAAGGTGAGGGAGTTGCAGGAATTGAATCATTACAACGTGCTCCACGAATCAAAAGGCCTGAGGATCACCAAAGAAAGGTTTGAAGTACTGAACAAATACCGCAAAAAAGGCGTGTTTTTTAAAACCATCGACCTGAAGAATGCCAAAACAAATCAGGCCACAGGAACCAGGGTTGAAATCCAGTTGCCGATAGAGATCATTCAGAAATCATAAGTCTCCGTTTTCTACCGTTCTCTTGCTCAAAAGCCCCACTTTTTTGGATTTGCTCTCCACTTCGTAAACAGTATTTTAATATTTGAAAAAACCAACATATCTTGCGTCTAGTTTTCTCATAGTATGTTTGTTTAATCTTCCTGCACCTTGCTCCCTCCTGAGGTGCAGGAAATTTTTTTTGAAAGCTGTTTTTTTGAAAACTAACGTCTTTATCGCTGTATTTTTTAATAATCCGGATGCCGCATCCTAAAGAAGTCGTACCGCTTCCCGGCGATTGTTTACCATATCCTAAATATGCCTTTTTTGAATTTCGATGTGATATTAACTTGCATCCAGTTTTCTCATAGTATGTTTAATTTTCCTACACCTTCTCCCTTCTGTGGTGTAGGGATTTTTTTTTGTGCCAATCTGAACTGACTTTTCAAAGTTGCAATAATTTTTATAGAATCAATTTCTCTTCCTTCATCAAAGGACGTTTTAACCTGTGTTTACAGATTCCCTTTAAATATTTTTCAGCATCCATAAAAACACTGTTAGGTGCTTAACTTATAGGGAAAACCTGTCTTGTTCAACATTTTTTATATTATTGTTTTTCAAATACCACTGCATAAAAAATACATACCATTGATACCTTATACTTCCCCTTTTCATAAATCGGAGTTTTATATTAAAAAAAACCAATCTATATTGCATGCGTGTAGTTTTCTCATAGTATGTTTAGTTCTCCTACATTCAATAGCCTCCGAATGTAGGAGATTTTTTTTGTGACAAGTTTATCGAAAAGCGGTTCGGGGTAAGATGAGTTCTCCGGTTTTACTTTTCAAGGATCTCAAACTGCTGATGCAGCCTGGAGCCGTTGTTGTCAACCAGGGTGAGTTGGTGCAGGCCGGGGCTGGGTTGGAGTTCAAAATGATGGAACTGGCTGGTGCTGCCGATGAATTCATTGTCGAGATGCCAGTGGATCAATGTTTCTGGCTCTCTGTGTGCCACCTTAAAAACCACATGGCTGCGCTTGCCGTTCATATCCAGCGGAACATAAATCTTCGCCGCATTTTTCGGATATATCAGTTGCATGGGATTTGCCGATGCCTCGCTTAACTTACAATCTTCCCGGAAAGGTGGCAAAACCTTATAATTCGGATTTCCGGTTTTGTAAAAATGTTCTTCAACAGGCGGCAGCACAAACCAGGGCAGGTGTTTCATGTTCACCGGATTTTCACAACTGCTCGTCACTTGCCATCTGGCAGTGGCATCCAGGTGAATGATCTTGTGGAAAGCGCAGGGGGCTGCATTGAGACCATATTGAACAACCCAGATACTATCGGTTTCGCAAATATCCAATGCCCTGAATCCACTTTGTTTGCAGACCGGGATTTTCAACATTTCATCGAACGGCTGGACAAACCATTTTGAAAAATCCAGTTCATCAAAAATGTCAAAAAGTATCGGAGCCGCCGCCGCTACGCCAACCAACCCGGGGCGGCCTTCACCATCTGCATTTCCTACCCAGACGCCCACAGCATATTTTGGGGTAACCCCAACCGCCCAGGCATCGCGAAAACCATAACTGGTTCCGGTTTTCCAGGCAATCGGCTTTGAGGATTGAAAGCGTTGCCAGTTCCCCAAAGCGTCGGGTCGTTCGAGTTGCCGCATCGCCTCGAAAGTCTGCCAGATAGCTCCCGCCGACAAAACGGGCGCTTCACGCAGCAGCTTTTCCCTGGCCTGGATATTTGACTTTCCGCCATCAAAATTCAAATCCCGGAAGTCATTGCTGCGGTACCGGCCGTCATTTTCATAAAAATGGTTCAACGTGCGAGCCATTCCGGTGTAGGCATTGGTGATATCCCACAAGGTTGCTTCGGCGCCGCCAAGTACTAGCGTTAAGCCATAGTGGTTTGCTGGCTTGGTGATGGTGGACAACCCAAGTTGTTTTAATCCGAAATGAAACTTCTCCAGCCCGTAATCGGAAAGCAGGTGCACCATCGGTACATTAAGCGAGCGGATCAGGGCTTTTTTCGCCGGAACAGCGCCGTCGTAAGCATCGTGAAAGTTTTTCGGGCTGAAACCTTCCATCCGCGTTGGAATATCGGACACAAGGCTGTTTGGCAATATTTTTCCTTCGTCCAGCATCATCGCGTACAGGAATGGCTTCAGGATGCTGCCTGTACTTCGTGGCGCGCTTATCACATCGACGAATTCGTTGTGTTCCGCTCCTGAATTTACATTCCCCACATAAGCCAGCACATTCCCGCTTTCGATCTCCACCACGATAGCTGCGATATTGTTTACCAGGTTTTCCCGCAAGTGCTGATGATGGTTATTCAAAACACGATTTATCCGCTTTTGAAGTTCCGGTTGCAAAGTGGTTCGAAACCGGGTTGGCCCCGAATTTCTTTTTTTAAAATGTTCAATAAACACGCGATCGAGGAGATGAGGAGCTAGTTGCGGCAAAGGCAAAGGTTTGTCAGGGAGTGATTCTTCCTTTGCCAGTTCACAGGTCAGGGAGTCTATTTTGCCTTTTTCTAAAAGTCGATTTAGCAGGCGGTCGCGTTTGTTTAACAAAGCCTGCCGGTTGCGTCCTGGATGGATCAGCGAAGGGCTGTTGGGCAAAACTGCAAGCGTAGCCGCTTCTGCCCATGAAAGCAATTCGGGTTTTTTACCAAAATAACGCCATGAAGCTGCATCAATGCCGACGACATTGCCGCCGAAAGGCGCATTGGAAGCGTAAAAGGCCAATATTTCCGCTTTGCTGTATTTCAACTCCAGCCGCGTAGCGAGAATAATTTCGATCATTTTTTGATAAACCGAACGCGGTTTGCCTTTTCGCGACAACCGGATCACCTGCATGCTCAGGGTACTGCCTCCGCTGACAATCCTGCCTGCTTTCAGGTTTTGTACAAAAGCCCGCCCAAGACTGAGCGGATCGACACCAAAATGTTTGTAAAACCGTTTGTCTTCAAATTCAATGATAGCTTGCCTGAATTTTCCGGGAACACGATCATTGTGTGGGAAACGCCACTGACCATCAGCAGCAATTCGTGCCCCCAGCAAATTACCTTCATGGTCTTCCAGTACCAAAGCCGTAGTATCTTCGAAAAGTGGCGATGGCAAGCAAAACCAGAAAACCACAAGGAGCAAGCAGAAAATGACCAAAGTTTTGCGGAGGTGCTTTATGAAAAATAACCGATAAACTTGTTTTAAAAAATTCAATGTCCGATTTTTTAGTTATCGACACCTCGAAAATTTAACCTGTCGAAGTTATTTCCAACGTCTAACTGTACGCAAAATATACTTGTTCACAGATAAACCGACGAAGCATAGATTATTTTCCAAATCCGAAACCCGCCAATGCAAAGATTTAGAATTTTCTTTGGAATTTTAAAACATCAGAAAACTGGCGTGAAAGAACTGACCGAAGCCTGCGTGCCTTTAGCACCCGCCCGCCCGTGGCAGTCGGGCTGGTTCAGGCAGGCGCGGTC
>CAZKDA010000130.1:0-13089 GCA_964551455.1 uncultured Saprospiraceae bacterium | reverse complement strand
AGAAACATTCAAGCCCAAGAATCTGGGATAAGCCAAGTAACTTGAAGAAGTTTAGGGAACTTCTAAAAATTGCCTCATCAGAATTTTTTTGCAATCTCAATCTAATAAAAAAACGTTTTTAATTCCTGATAATCAATCTCTTGCGATCTTTGCGAAAAACCTTCGCGATCTTTGCGGTTAAGATTTTTGAATTTTTAGAAGTCCCCTTTAGAGTTTTCGGCCAGACACTACATCGAAGGTTGTTGAATTCCAGGACGTTTTACATCGGCCAGAAGCGATGGAATACCTGAAAATTGCGAGTAGATGCCGTTGTCCGGAGAATGAATTTTTAATGATAAAAAGCGTATTTTTGCAAACCTTTTGATGTATGTCTTGGTTGCACAAAAGCAAAAGAAATATATTAACCAACAAATCCAGTTATATTGATCCAATTTTCTAGATTTGAATTAGCCAATGGCCTTAAAGTGATCGTCCATGAAGATGACAGCACACCGATGGCGGCGATCAACTTGCTTTACAACGTAGGCGCCCGTGACGAATCGCCGGAAAAAACCGGGTTCGCACATCTTTTCGAGCACCTGATGTTCGGCGGCTCCGCCAATATCCCCGATTTCGACGATCCCATCCAGCGCGCCGGCGGAGAAAATAATGCGTTTACAAATAACGACATCACCAATTTTTACAACATTGTTCCGATTGAAAACATTGAAACCGTCTTTTGGCTCGAATCCGACCGGATGCTCAATCTCAACATCAATAAAAAGGTACTGGACGTTCAACGAAAAGTGGTCATCGAAGAATTCAAAGAAACCTGTCTCAATGAACCCTACGGCGATGTCTGGCACCACATTGCCGATCTGGCCTACAAGGTTCATCCATACCGTTGGCCCACTATCGGCAAAATTCCAAAACACGTGGAAGATGCTACTCTGGAGGACGTCTGGGACTTTTATAAAAAACATTACATACCGAACAATGCTATCCTCACGGTGGCTGGCAATGTAAAAACCGATGAGATCAGGGCTTTGGCTGAAAAGTGGTTTGGCGATATTCCTTCCGGAGTCATTGCCCAACGAATGCTCCCTCAGGAACCGCCGCAACTGGAAATGCACCAGCGTATCCAGTTGTCCAATGTCCCGGTGGACGCCATTTACCTGGCATTTCATGCCCCTGCCCGCAACGACGATAGTTTCTATACCGTTGACCTGTTGTCCGATGTGTTGAGCAATGGCCCTTCTTCGCGCCTGTACCGAAGGCTGCTCCGCGACCAGCGGCTTTTTACAAATATTGATGCCTACCTCACGGGAAATATCGACCCCGGATTGCTGATCATCGAAGGAAAACCCGCAGAAGGCATCAGCATCGAGCAAGCCGAAGCCGCTATCTGGAAGGAACTTGATGCGCTGAAAAACGAACCGATCCCCGAAATCGAATTGCAGAAGTTGAAAAATAAAACGGAAAGCACCCTCGTATTTTCCGAAACCAATGTGCTGAACAAAGCCATCAACCTGGCATTTTTCGAACTCTTGGGCGATGCCGAACTCATCAACCAGGAAGTGGCTGCTTACCAAAAGATCACCGCTACAGATATTCAAAAAGCCGCCCGGTCTATCCTGACCAAGGAGAATTGCTCGGAGCTTTATTACAAAGCTAAGAAGTAGCTGTATTGGCATACCGCGTACCGCGGCACGCAGTAAAACGTTAGTCCCTGTTTATCACCATTCCTTAGTGGTTCTTAATGGCCTTAGTGCCTCGTGGTTGCAAATTTTTGTGTGAACACAAGTAGCTTCTTATCGCACCACAGTTTAAGACACTAAAACGAAATCCGATCCACCATCCTCCATGGATTGGCACGGTGGAGATCCACGCTGTAAGCTATCCTCGCCCAGTATTTTCCTGAGCCTTGGCTATCGTATATAGTATTGATATTTTCCGAATTGATCACCGGAAAGTACACACCTAACCCGCCGTTGAAAAAATCCAGCATAAACCCGCCGCTCCACATCAACTGGTCTTCGAAAGTAGCTTCGCTTGCAATAGGCCTGGCATCATCGAAATAGCCAATATCAAAGTATGGTTTCAGCGGAAGGTTGAGCGGTAACTTCATCGGCAAGTCGGCTTTGATATTCATCGAAACGATGAAATTATTGCTTTGACCAGTGGCAGTTTTTCCGCCAAATGGCGTTTTGAAACCACCTTCCCGCAAGCTCACCTGCTGCGCCCATATCCCCGACTGGTCGCTCCTTCCGAAATATAGATCGTCGTAGGCATAATCGTTGGTTCCCTCTTTGGTCATCACCAGGCTACCCCGGATACTTCGCGTAGAAACCCCGGATGCTTCGCGCCGGGTGTTGGTCAGAAATCCGCCAGCGAAAAAGCGAAAATTGATATTCTTGTTGCTGTCGTAGGTGTAAGCAGTTTTAGCCTCGATAGCAGCTTTTAAATAATTGTGATCTTCCCGGATCCCGGCTGTATAGCTTTGCTGTTCGAGCATGAAATCGAGGCTGTAGGGGTTGATGACTCTGCGGTTTTCCAAAGAATAAACAATGCGGTTGATCAAAGAATTTTCATAATTGTTGCCGAGATATGTTCCGGTTCCATCGGTACTGAATTCCGCCACCTCTTCACCCAAAATAATACTTTTCAACAGAATAGACTGGTAGGTGTTGGAACTGGCTTTCTTTTTCAGGTCGATATGAATATAAGGCGCGGCACGATAGTACCGGCGGTAATAATCATGGTTAGAAATGTACGCCGCATTAAAGCTCCTCAAATCCACACCAAAGATCATGCGTTGAAAAGCATTGGAGTTCGGATAGGTATTGTATTTAAAACCCGCCAATCCGGTAGCGGTTTTTGTAACAAAGGCATACATGGGGGCCAGCACAAACTCAAACTTATTCGTCGGAATAGTGGTGTTGTAAATCGCCAGCCCGGCCATGGTTTTATCATAATTATTCCAGGCGGCAATCGGCGTCCAGTACAGCGTCGATCTTTTGGAATGCTCCAGCCCGGCCAGGAATTTCAGCCGCAATGGATTGCAGGTTTTAAACAGGCCGTTGGTTTTGATGTTGTTATTCCGCCTGTCCACGTCAAGCGTATAACCCTGTTCATCCACCACGATCATGTCGTAATCTCCTGCGGGAAATGACAGTTCCTTTTTTCCGGTGAATCCTTCTTCCCATTGCGTAGCCACGATGCTATCATTTTTAATCCCGGAAAGGGGAAATGGCGCATCCACTTTTCCCAGGTTTTTGATCGTCAGCCGGAAGTCATCTCCTTTGGAAATGCCTTTTATTTTGTAATTCATTTTTTCATTCGAAGCGATCATGCCGTCGAAGAGCCAGTTCAGTTCTTTGCCGGTTTCGGCTTGCCAATGGGCTTTAAAGTCCTCTGGCTGTGGATGTTTGAATTTCCATTTTTCATAAAAAGACCGTGAGATTCGGTCGAATTCTTCTGTGCCAAGATACATTTCCAGGAGGCGGAGGAATTGTGCCGGTTTTTCATACGCTCCCAAAAAATAATTGAGAAAGGTAAAATCATCCGAGGTGGTTTCGGGCGCCTGATCCAGTTTTCTCCTCGCCTGAAACTGGTAAGCCACGTCCAGAACTTGTGCGTCTGACCCCTTGGTTATAAAACCCGGCAACATTTGCAGATCAGAATGCCCGTAGTAAAGTTCGTTGTAACGGTGATCGTAATATGAATTAATTCCTTCATCGAGCCAGGGATGATCTCTTTCGTTGAAGGCCAGAATGCCATAAAACCAGTTGTGTCCAACTTCGTGAGTAATTACTGCGTCGAGTGCTTCTGGATTACCGGAAAGCCCGATCACTGTGATCATGGGATATTCCATGCCGCCACCGGCGCTCAGCGCGCTTTGCAATGCTGTGGCTTGGGGGTAGGGGTATTCACCTACGAGGTCGGAATAAAATTCCACGGCACGGTTGATGTAACCAATGCTCTCTTTCCAAAGTTCAGCTTCCTTGTTGGTGAACATCGTCCAGGTATCGACCTTTCTGCCGGAGGGCAGTGTCACTTCGCCTTTCAATACATAAAAACGCTTGTCTGCAAACCAAGCAAAATCGTGGACGTTTTCGGCTTTGTAATGTAAAGTTTTAAAATCAGGGCTGGAAGGCGGAAAAGTATCTGTGGTTGGAATGTCTTCGGTTTGTTTTAAAAATGCTTCTGATTCTTCTGCTTTTTTTAATAAAAAATCTAATTCCGACTGGTTTTGCAAAACCCCCGTAGCGCCGACGATGTAATTTTCGGGGAGTGTGATTTTCACATCAAAACTTCCGAATTCCGAATAAAACTCTCCCATATCTAAGTAAGGCATCGGGTGCCAGCCGTCTTTGTCATAAACCGCTGGTTTGGGGAACCACTGGGTCATTTGGTATGATTGGCCGACGTGGCCGAGCCTTGAAAAGGATGCGGGGATTTTCAATTGAAATGGCGTTGAAATGGTTATTTTCCCGCCGGGTTTGAGCGGCTCGTCGAGCCTGAGTAAAGCAATATCCGGGTTTTCAGGATCAAAGTCCCAACTTACGGAATTTCCACCCACAATAAAATCGATGCCGGAAAAATACCCCAACTCACTATCTTTGGCAAAATAAAAACGGGCGCTGCCGGTTCGTACTTTTTGTTTTGAGAAAGCCGTGCTTCTGTCCTTGTAGGCATTTGCCCAAAGGTGCATCCAGATTTCGTTCAACTCATCGGGTGAGTTATTGATGTATTCCATCTCGATGACACCTTCCAGGCTGTGGTTTTTGTCATCGAGGGTGACTTCGATCTTATAGTTGACTTCTTGCTGGAAATAATCCTGCTGGGCAAAAATCAGTTGTGAAACTAAAAAAACGGTAAAGAAGGAGGGGATCAGTTTTTTCATTTTTTTCAACAATTTTAAAAAAAAAGGAATGCACAATCTTACGGCATTTATTTTACTTTGCTGCACTTTTGGAATGAGTTTGAATTTATCGGGACAAAATTTTGAGGCAACACCTGAACCGCTCCTCGAATCCGATTCTTTCCCCGTCACCTGGCTGGGAAGCTGGGAAGGTGAGCTTCACATCTACAGCGGAAACAACCTGGTACAATCCATTCCTATGGCGCTGGAAATTTTGCCCATCGACACCTCCGAAAACTTTGTCTGGGCGATCATTTACGGGGAGGATAAGGAGGCGGGACGGCGAGCTTACGAACTGGAGACCGTCGATGCTACGAAAGGATTTTACCGCATCGACGAGAAGAATTCCATAAAACTGGAATCCTATCTTTATGGTGACAAGCTCTATTGCCAGTTTTCCGTGATGAACAGCCAGATCACTTGTACATACATGAAAGCAGGCGATGAAATTCATTTTGAGATCATTTCCGGGAGTATTGAGCCGGTGAGTATTACAGGCGGCGAAACATTTGAGGAAGAGGAAATCCCTTTGGTGAAAACCTATCCGGTCAGCGTTGTTCAAAAGGCGGTTTTGTACCGTAAAAAATAAAAAAAAACCTTGCCGGAGTGTTATCCGGCAAGGCTACAAGACTATGGACACCCTATGACTGTTCGTTAAGAACCTAACCCATAGTTTTTTTGAATTGGCGGCATAATAACACCGCACAAGACAAAGATAGCAATACTTGGCCAGATCACCAAGAAAATGAGTATTTATAGGGCTTTCAGTGTATTCGGCATGAGCAATCAACTAATTACATATTAGTTGATTTCGGATATGTAACGTTAATGGCCTTGCAGCTTGTTATTTTTTGGCAACTCCGCTTCACGAATGGACTGCCGAGCGGCGCAATTCCCAGTTCCAGGCGGTTTTCATAATGTCTTCGATATTGCGTTGAGGCTTCCAGCCCAATTTGTTTACAGCAATGCTGTTGTCGGCATAAATGGCGATGACGTCGCCTTCCCTTCTTCCTGCGATTTTATAATTGAATTCCTTACCAGTCACCTTTTCAAAAGCGCGAATCGCTTCCAGCACCGTGACGCCCTCGCCGATCCCCAGGTTATAAATTTCATAGTTGGATTCGTTTTTTGCATCGAGGCAATATTGCAAGGCTTTGGTATGGGCATTGGCGAGATCCATCACGTGGATATAATCGCGGATACAGCTTCCGTCGCGGGTATTGTAATCGTCGCCATAAACCTGCATTTCATCGCGCTTTCCAATGGCCGTTTCGGTAATCACCGGAACGAGGTTTGAGGCAACCACCACCGGAGCCTCTCCGATCAGGGCGCTTTCGTGTGCTCCGGCAGGGTTGAAATACCGGAGGATCACAAAATTGGTGTGCGGTGCGATCCGGGAGAAATCTTTCAGTATCTCCTCCCCCATTCTTTTGGTTCGTGCGTAAGGGCTTTCCGGCTCGGCCAGCGGCGTCGATTCGGTCACAGGCAATTCTTCGGCGTTGCCGTAAACGGAACAACTCGACGAAAAAATAAAATGTTTGATGTCAAATTCCTTTACACAATGCAGGAGGTTGAGCAGGGAGTTGAGGTTGTTTTGAAAATATTCCAGCGGTTGTGCCACCGATTCATTGACGCTTTTCAGCGCAGCGAAATGGATGATCCCTGCAATGTCGTCATTTTCGAGGAAGATGCTTCTGGTATCCTCCAGGTCGGTCAGGTCGATCGGATAGTTTTTTACTTTGGTGCCGGTGATGGCTTGTATGCCTTTCAGCGCTTCTCCATCGGAATTGCTCAGGTTGTCCACTGAAATTACTTCAAAACCATGATCGATCAGGTCAACGATGGTATGGCTGCCGATATACCCGCATCCGCCGGTTACTAATACTTTTTTCATTTTTTAGATATTTTGCTTACGCCCTTTCAGGGCTTGTTCTTCTTTTGTTTTCATAGCAAAGGGCGATGCCCTTCGTTTTTTTCTTTTGCCCAGGCCAGCGGCGTGGCAGGCTCTTGCAGGGCGTGCTATTCCTTCAAAATTTCTATTCCGTGTACATCATTCAGCTTCGCGTACTTTGCGTATCCTTCGCGACCTTTGCGGTAAAAATATGATCCTCACCGATTCTGGATATTCTACTTTTCGGGCTAAT
This sequence comes from uncultured Saprospiraceae bacterium, assembly GCA_964551455.1. Lineage (GTDB taxonomy): Bacteria > Bacteroidota > Bacteroidia > Chitinophagales > Saprospiraceae > JAHDHW01. The sequence continues at coordinate 6,042 of CAZKDA010000130.1, read as the reverse complement.
GTCCTGTGTTTTAAATCTCGTTTTACGGCGAATAAACCTGCCCGACGGTCAGGCGGGTTACGCCATTACAGTTGTCTCAAAACCAAAAAAAAACCTGCGTTCATTAACGCAATTGCCCGACAGATACTTTTTAAGAATTGATACCTTTGCAAAAGTAATCATTCGATTAAATTTTATAAACGGGTTTATGATAATGCAGTTGCAGGAACTGGCTATTAATGTGATGAAAATTGCTGAAAAAGCCGGAAATGAGATCATGCGCATTTATGAAAGCAGCGCCAATAAACGGATCAGCTACAAGCCGGATCAGTCTCCATTGACCGTGGCAGACCAAAAAGCCAATGAGATCATCCTGGAAGGATTAAAAAATCTGCCGGTAAAATTTCCGGTCGTGTCCGAAGAGAGTAACCACATTGATTATGAATACCGGAAAATCTTCGATCACTTCTGGCTGGTTGATCCGCTCGACGGAACCAAAGAGTTTATCAAACGCAATGGAGAGTTTACGGTCAATATCGCCCTGATCGAACACAACAAGCCTGTGCTCGGCGTTGTTTATGCTCCCTTTTTCAAAGAAATGTTTTGGGCGGCGGAAGGCGAAGGGGCATTTTTAGTGCAAAACAAAAAAAGCGAAAAGTTGTGCGCTTTGAAATTCAGAATGACCGACTCACAGTTGAAGATCGTTTGCTCGCGCTCTCATTCCAACACAGATACGCTGCAATTCATTGAAAAATTTAGGGATCCGGAAATTGTGCAACGAGGCAGTAGCCTGAAATTCATGGCGCTGGCAAGGGGCGAAGCCCATATTTACCCGCGCCTGGCGCCAACCATGGAGTGGGATACCGCCGCTGCGCAGATCATTGTGGAAGAATCGGGCGGCAAGGTCGTGGACGCTGGCACGGGTACCCCGTTGGTCTATAACAAAGCATCGTTTCATAACCCATTTTTTATAGCTTACGGAAATATAAATCGTTAAACATCCTGGCTCTGAGAGGGAATCTGTAAAAACCTTTTTATGCAAAAAATAAGCATCATTTTAACCACCCTGAATGAATCGCACAATATGAAAGGCGTGCTGGAATCCGTCAAATGGGCTGACGAGATCATCGTAGTGGATTCTTTCAGCGCCGACGATACCTGTGAAATTGCAAAAAGCTACACCGACAGAATTTACAAGCGGGAATTCATCTCTTACGCGGATCAAAAAAATTGGGCTATTTCACAAGCATCTCACGAATGGGTTTACATCATCGACGCCGACGAACGGATGCCCGCTTCGCTTCGCGATGAGATCCGGGAAATTTTGAAACACGAGATCCATTATGATGTTTTTTCCCAGGGGCGCGAAAATTTTTTTATGGGTCAGAAAGTCAGGTTCAGCGGCTGGCAAGGCGATACCATCGTCCGCTTGTGCCATCGCGACAAATGCCGGTACGACAATTTGCTGGTTCACGAAGACATTATCACGGATGGTTTGCGGATTGGCAGGTTGGAAAATAAATTGATCCACTACACTTTTAAAAACATGGACCATTTCCTGGAAAAGACCAACAAATACGCAAAATATTCCGCTAAAGATCATTTCGACAAAACTCCACGCATCGGCTGGTTCCACCTCCTCGTCAAACCCGGTTTCCGGTTTTTTAAGCATTTTTTCCTCAAGCTGGGTTTCCTTGACGGGAAGGTCGGTTTCATCATCAGCGCATTGATGGCATGGGGCGTTTTCCTGCGCTATTTTCAAATAAAGGAATGGCAATCTGATCGCGAAACTTCGCAATGACCGGCGCTAATTTTTTTCAGTATTCTTTTCTTCAAAATATTTTAGAACCTTTTGGGCTGCCGACTTTCCGGCGACTTTCTCGATTTCACTTTCCGGCGCTTGCTGGAGCCTTTTTACTGATTTGAAATGAGCGAGCAATTTTTCGGCGGTTTTATCTCCGATGCCGACGATTTTGGTAAGCTCTGTAGTTGTAAAATCCTTTGACCGCTGGTTGCGGTGGAAGGTGATGGCAAAACGATGCGCTTCATTTCGCAGTTGCTGGATGAGTTTGAGCGATTCCGATTTTTTGTTGATATACAGCGGAACCGAATCACCTGGAAAAAATATTTCTTCCAGCTTTTTAGCAATGCCGATCACCGTGACCTGGTCGAGGATGCCCAAACTTTCGAGGCTTTTGACCGCTGCGCTGAGCTGTCCTTTTCCGCCGTCGATGATGATGAGTTGCGGCAGTGGCTGGCCTTCGTCGAGCAGCCGGCGGTACCTGCGGAACACCACTTCGGTCATCGAAGCAAAGTCGTCCGGCCCTTCCACTGTTTTGATGTTAAAATGGCGGTAATCGCGCTTTGCGGGTTTTGCATTTTTAAAAACCACGCAAGAGGCTACGGGGTTTGCACCCTGCATGTTTGAATTGTCAAAACACTCGATGTGAAGGGGCAGCGATTCCATGTGCAGGTCGGATTGCAAGGTTCGCAGGATGCGTTCCGAAGCGGTTTGCCGCGTAGCTTTCCCGGCTTCTTCTTTTTGTTTTTGGAGCAAATAGTATTTTACGTTTTTTTGAGAAAGTTCGAGTAGTTTTTTCTTATCGCCGATTTTTGGAACGGTGATCAGCAGATCGGGTTCAGGCAGTTTCAACTTGAAGGGCAGCACAATTTCTTTGGTCAGGCTTTGAAACCGTTCGCGGATTTCGGGGATGGCAAATTCCAGGAGATCTTTTTCATCGTCGTCGAGGTTTTTTATCAATTCCTGGGTGTAAGTGTTGATGATGGCGCCGTTCACTATTTTCAGGTAATTGACATAGGCCGACTTTTCATCCGTTGCGATGGAGAAAACATCGAGGTCGCTGATAGTTGTGCTCACGACTGTTGATTTTCCCTGGTAATCTTCGAAAGCGCTCAGTTTTTCCTTGATATGCTGCGCTTTTTCAAACTCGAGCTTGGCCGCCAGTTTTTCCATTTCGTATGTAAAATGCTGTTTTACAGCGTTGAAATTGCCTTTCAGGATATTTTTGATCTGCGCGATCTTTTCGTTGTAACCGGCTTCATCTTCCAGGTTTTCACAAGGTCCCAGGCAATTTTTGATGTGATATTCCAGGCAGACTTTGAATTTTCCTTTCCGGATATTTTCTTCGGAGAGGTTCAGGTTGCAGGTACGCAGCGGGAACAAGTGTTTGATAAGATCCAGGATGATCTTCACGCGCCCTTTTGAAGTGTAAGGCCCAAAATACGTAGAGCCGTCTTTGAAAACTCTCCTTGTCAAAAACACTCTGGGGAACCGCTCTTTTTTTATACAAATGTAAGAATACGTCTTGCCATCTTTGAGCATTACGTTGTAGCGCGGCTGGATTTTTTTTATCAAAGTGCTTTCGAGCAGCAAGGCATCGGTTTCGGTTTCGACGATGGTAAATTCAATACGCCGGGCATTGCGTACCATGATCCGCGTTTTGTGCGCCTGGTTCGTTTTTTCACCAAAATAAGAAGCCAGCCTGTTCTTCAGGCTTTTTGCCTTCCCAACGTAAATGACCGTATCATCAGGGTCAATAAACTGATAAACCCCAGGCTGTTTCGGCAAAGTATCGGCTATTTCTCTGAAATCTTTGGTGGTCATGTAATTCTCGTGGCAATTTTCAATTTTGTAAAGTTGCTAATCTGTTTATTGTTCCCAGTTTACTGTTTCCACCCTCACCCTCACGCTCCTTTCCCCTTTACAATCAAAGCAAAGACGAACAACTCAAACATCCCTATTAAACACACACAAAATTAAGTCAACATTTCCGGTTTGAGGGAATTTTGTATCATTGAGGATAAAAACAGATTAAACAAACATGAACGCTCAGGAATTTCAAAACAAAAACGTACTGATCACGGGTGGTTCGTCGGGCATCGGGCTGGCTACCGCAAAAGCATTTGCCGCACACGGCGCCAACTTATTCCTCATCGCCCGCAATCCCCAAAAGCTGGAAACCGCAAAGCGGGAAGTACAAGCAGTCACCAGACCCGATGCTGTCGTAGAGATTTTTCCCGTCGATATTTCCAATCAAAAAGACATCGAAACCCTCGTCAGCGAGATCATCGGCAAAAGAGGCGGCATCGACATTTTGATCAACAACGCCGGAATCTCCATCTGCGGCAGGCTGGAAGATCACAGCGCTACAGAGCATGAGGAAGTGATCCGTACCAACTATCTCGGCATGTTCTACACCCTCCGGGCGGTTTATCCGCACCTGAAAACCAAACCCGGAAGCCATATTGGATTTGTGTCCAGCGTGGCGGGCTATCTTGGGGTTTTCGGATTTTCGGCTTATGCCGCCTCAAAATTTGCACTCACCGGCCTTGCTGAAAGCATTCGAAGTGAAGCGAAAGATTACGGAGTTGGCGTCACAATTATTTACCCGCCGGATACCGATACCCCCATGTATCATCAAGACTTCGACAGCAAGCTCCCGGAATGTATCGCGCTGAGCGAAAACGCCAAACTGGTACCTCCGGACGAAGTTGCCGAGAAGTTTTTGAAGGGTATCCGGAAAAATAAATTCGAAGTGTTCTGCAACCTGGAAAGCAAGCTGGCCAGGGTTTTGCGGTTTCTTTTACCCAAGGTTTATTTCAGGATCGTCGATGGGATCATTGAAAAAGACCGGCGTAAACGACGCAAAGCGGCTGCTCTGTAATTTATCCGTCAGCAGGTTTCAGCATTGGCGAAATATATTTCAAATTCAAACCGGTTGAAATGATTTTATCCCTCCTTCGGTGTCACAGAATTTTGGAATCCGATATTTTATATTTGACCTTCCGGTTCTAATATTAGCCCTGTTGACCAAAACGCTATCGTCATACCTGCCGGTCCAATCACTCCAGTCTCTTATAACTTTTGTTTTCAACTTTTTTAGAAAAAACAATTACTCCAGGCATCGGAAGCGGATTCCGAAAGGAAATGCTTTCAAACTTTCTTTTGAACATTTTGATCACTCGGTTGGAAAACGTTTTTCAAACCATTTAAAAAAACGATACTATGAATGTAACATTCGAAACCCACCTCGATGCCATTTACTGGATCGCAAGCCACGTAGAAGACGAGAATCAATTTGAAGAACTGCGTGAAGAACTGTTGTTCAATTACATCTTCACCCGGCTCCATTTCCTGGAACTGGATTCCGCGATCATCCGACAACTGAAAGGCCCGCTGTGGACTTTCTTCGACAACTAACTACAACAATGTAATTTTCTAAAAAAAGCCTCGCCCGCTCTCACCGAACGGACGAGGTTTTTTAATGCTTCCCAGCAAACCTTAATGAATCATAGCCGTGGCATTCCCCATTCGTGAATTAGTGGCTTTAAATTGCCTTTTTGTTAAGCCACTAATGCACGAATCTTATAATTCGCATCCTCCAAATTCCCACAAATTATCCTTATCTTTAACACGTAAACAACTAAACTATTCAAAGCAATTCAACTCAACTCCATGAAAACAAAAAACTCGCCCCACACTTAGCGGAACGAGTCTTTTCAATCTTTTTCAAAAGTGAATTGATCCTGAAATCATGGATTAAAAGTAATCGTAATTTTTCCATAAACGGTAAACCCAGGAGTCGCAGCACAAATTGTAGGTGAGGCAACCTCACCATCGAAGTCAACACTGTCAGTATCAGGAGAGCAAACCGCAGAGCCAGTCCATGTACTTGGTGCTGTAAATAAATGATCACAATTTGGTGCTCCAGTATATCGAACTTTTATACCCGTGGAGCAATCAGTTCCTGGGGTAAGAGCTGTTTGACCAAACCCACATGTAATTACATTGCCATAGTACATCACATCCCATTCGTCAGTAGTATTATTGATTGCAACGTCCATGACAGCATTTACAGATCGCACCGATTCAAAACTCGTTTCATTCGTATTGTTGAGGGCAACGTCTTGAATGTCGGTTTGTGTACCCAAAAATGGGAAAAGAAAGGAAAGGAAAAATACAAAAATGATTTTCATGACTATAAATTTTGGCTCATGTAGGTTTTGGGTGAAAATCAATTTCAAGTTCTTTGAAACACATTT
>CAZKDA010000129.1:0-13171 GCA_964551455.1 uncultured Saprospiraceae bacterium | reverse complement strand
AAAAAATAAAACATTTTTCGGTATATAACCGATGGGGCAAAATGATTTATGCAGGCAGCAATTTTCTTCCCAACGACCCTGCTTTTGGCTGGGATGGTACCTTGAACGGAAAACCATTGAAACCCGATGTTTTTGTGTACTGGGCTGAAGTAGAACTGGCCGACGGAGAAAAAACATTTTTCAAAGGAGAAGTTACGCTGCTCAAATAGCCCAATCTGACAAACTGATTGTTTGCAAAACCAAATGAAAATAAAACCCCAAATTGCTTTTATATTGATAAATTTTTATTTTGTAGCAAGCGCTTTAAAGTAAAAAAAATCATAAATTAGTGTTTGAATTTTCTGGCTGATTAGCAATTTTAAACAATTCCCGCGACCCACTTACAATTTTACGATTTAAACCAAAACCTATTCACATGACAAGGTTTACACTTTTGTTATTTTTTATGTTTCCTGTATTGTGCTTTGCGCAAACAGACAAAGCGTCAAAAAGCCAGATTTCAAGTGGACAGTCGGAAGACCTCACCATTTACGAATACGAAACCAAAAAAGCTGCGCTTGAAGGGCTTTCAATGAGAGAATTAATCGAGTTGGGGTATGTTGACCCCAAAAGTCTTTCAACCGATACCCCGGAAGGTTACACCGGATCTGGCGGTAGCCGTGCACAATGCAATGAAGCCTATATCCCGGTTGATGATACCTACACTGCCGTACCCAGAAATGACGATGGCTCTCTTTACATTCCGAACATAGGCTTTACTTTCAGCTTCTGTGGAACCGAATATACCGATCTGTATATCAATACTAACGGCAACCTGACATTCGGAGAACCGCTCAATCAATTTAGCCCGGATGGATTTCCCTATTGGCTGCCCATTATCGCCCCTTTTTGGGCCGATGTCGATACCAGAAATACTGCCTGCGGGCAAGCCTGGTATAAGTTATTTCCCAACTACATGATCGTATCCTGGGAGGAAGTCGGCTGGTATAATCAGCAATGCAACCCTTTGAACACATTCCAGGTGATCATCAGCGATGGAACTGCAGATATCATCGGCATTGGCAACAACATCCAATTCAGGTACGGCAATATGGAATGGACCACAGGACAGGCTTCCGGTGGCGGCCCCTTCGGCGGAGCACCTGCAACCGTAGGTTTCAATAGCGGTGATAATGAAAACTACGAACAGGTGGGAAGGTTTAATGTGAATAGTAATGATTACGACGGCCCTTTTGGCAACCATGACGGCGTTCATTGGCTTGATTACAAATGTTTTGTTTTCAACAGCGCCGGCAGTAGCCTTGAATTGGATTGTATAGATGTCGTACTTTCTCTTGATGCGAATTGCAGCCTGACCATTACCCCGGAAGATGTTTCAAACTCCAATGTGGAAGGCTGCGCAGGTATGATCCTGAGTCTTGACAAAAATACTTTCACCTGCGCTGATGAAGGCGAAAATATTGTAACGGTCACCGCTACCAGTGGCCCGCAATCTATTTCTTGTACAGCCATCGTAACGATCACAACCGACAACTGTCCGGCGGTTTCTATCAACCAGGTTGGACCGTTATGCCAAAATGATCCCGTGCTCACATTAACTGCAACGCCTCCAGGCGGAACCTGGGGCGGCGCGGCCCCAGGCGGCTCTTTCGACCCTGAAGCAGCAGGCCCCGGAATTCATACGATCACGTACCAAAGTGATGCCGGATGCCCTCCAACGACCACAATCGAGATAGAAGTTTATAACTCGCCCGATGTTACCCTTACACCTATCGATGCAGAGTTTTGCGAAGATGAAGGCTCTATATTGCTGACCGCAAATGGCTCAGGAGGAAACGGCAGTTTGTCTTATTTGTGGGCAACTCCTGAAGGAAATGCCACCGGACCAACCTACACTGCAATTTTTCCAGGGTTACATTCCGTAACGGTTACGGATGAAAACGGTTGCGAGGCCGTAAATTCTGTGGAAGTTTTCGAATATCCAAACCCCGATGTTATTATAATTGATCCGGGACCTTTGTGCGAAACCACCGACATTTATACCCTTACAGCGGCGCCCAGTGGCGGAACCTGGAGTGGCGATATTATTTCCCCGACCGGCGAAGTTTATCCTAACCTGACCGGGCCAGGCATTTACCTTGTTACATACACTTACACAAACTCCTTCGGTTGTGATGGATCAGACGCGCTATCCATAGAGATCATCTCAGCGCCGGCAGCCATTCCAGCCAACTCCGGTCCCTATTGCGAGGGCGATCAGATTTTTTTGTTTGGAAATACAAATAGCCAGGGGGGCAACATTCAATACAATTGGACGGGGCCAACCGGATATTCTTCAACGGAACAAAACCCCACCGATGCAACGGTTGGCGGAATGTATATCCTCCAGGTAACCGTGGATGGATGTCCTTCACAATTGGAAGTTACCCAAGTCCAGGTAACTCCAACACCTCAAGCCATTGCATTGAATGAAGGCCCGTATTGTCCGGGTACCCCGATCCAATTGATCGGCGTAACGCCCAGCCCCGGCAACAATATCTCTTATGAATGGGTTGGCCCCAATGGCTATTTTTCAAGTGAACAAAGCCCAGGCAACGCAACCGATGACGGCGTTTATATCTTAACGGTAACAGTTGACGGATGCCCTTCCGAACTTGCCACTACAGAGGTTGTTTTCATCACGGCTCCGGATGCCCTCGCTGCAAATGGCGGCCCCTATTGTGAAGATGAAACCATCCTGCTCATCGGCCAGACCAATACGCCTGGAAATAACATTACATATTCCTGGTCAGGGCCGAACGGTTATCAATCTACTGAACAAAACCCTGTCGATGCGACAGCCCCAGGGTTCTATTTCTTAACAATTGACGTGGATGGTTGTATTTCTGAGTTAACGAGCACTGAGGTTGTGATAAACAATGATCCGCAACCCATCATATCCGGCAGCACTTCGTTTTGTATTAATGGTTCGTCAATATTGAATGCCGGTAATTATTCATTTTACGAGTGGTCGGATCAATCGTCGCTCCAAACGCTGGAGGTGTTTACGGAAGGCACTTATTCCGTGACCGTCACCGATGCAAACGGCTGTACCGGAACCGATGATATTTTTGTCGAACTGGCCGAATCACTCAACCCTGTGATCATTGGCGATCTCGAAGTTTGCGAAGGAGAAACCAGTACGCTCGATGCAGGAAGTGGCTTTGTAACGTATCTCTGGTCGAATGACGAAATCACCCAAACCATAGAGGTTTCGAGTGCTGAAACTTACAGCGTTACCGTTTCCGACAATAGCGGATGTAGCGGAGAAACTTCCGTTTCTTTTGTGGTAAACGATAACCCTTTCGTCATTATCTCTGGTGATGAGGTTTTTTGTGATGGGAACTCTTCCGTACTCAGCGCAGGTAATTTTCCAAATTATTTGTGGTCGGATGATACTACTGACCCGACTTTGGAAGTATTTGATTCGGGAACCTATTCTGTAACCATAACAGATGCCAACGGATGTACAGCGGAAGATGATATTTTGATTACTGTAAATCCAAACCCCGTTCCCGTCATTTCCGGCGCTACTGCTTTTTGTACCGGAAATTCAACGACACTGGATGCCGGAAGCGATTATTCATCCTACCTCTGGAGCAGTACAGAAACCTCACAAACCATAACGGTTTCTTCTCCTGGCACCATCGTGCTGACGGTTACCGATTCAAATGGATGTAGCGGAGAAACTTCTGTTGATATAATTGAAAATGAATTGCCGACACCTCAAATCATTGGCGATCTGAATATTTGTGAGGGGGAGACAAGCACACTCGATGCCGGCGACGGTTTTGAATCGTATTTGTGGTCGAATGATGAAATCACCCAAACCATCGATGTTTCCAGTGGTGGAAACTGGAGCGTACTCGTTACCGATGCTTATGGCTGTACCGGCTCTGGCAATGTAAACTTAACTGTTTTTACCAATCCAACTCCAACTATCGGCGGCTCGACAACCTACTGTGTGGGTGGTTCGACGGTTTTGAACGCTGGTGCGGGATATGATTCTTATTTGTGGAATACCACCGAAAACACACAATCCATTTCTGCTTCATCTCCTGGAATTTACACTGTGGAGGTAATCGATCAAAATGGTTGCAGCGGTACAGCGATGGTTGATGTTGAAGAAAGTACTTCCCTGAATCCGGTAATTTCGGGTGGCTTTGTATTTTGCGAAGACGGTTCTACGATCCTGGACGCAGGCGACGGTTTTGATGCATATCTGTGGTCTGACACTTCTTCCGGACAAACGCTGGAAGTCGAAGTTGAAGGCACGTACAGCCTTACCGTTTCCGATGGCCAGGGATGTACCGGAGAAACCTCCGTTGACGTTCAGGAGGTCGCTCCGCCATTTGCCGATCTGATCACCAGCATCTCGGTTTGCAATACTGATGCGGGTGGTTCTATTTTAAACTTATACGACCTCATTCAGGGTGGTGACGCAAATGGCAATTGGGAAGATGCCGATAATTCCGGCGCAGTTGGTCTGTTCAACAACCTCAATTTCGATCAAATACCTGCCGGAGATTACAATTTTATTTATACCACCAACAGCGCCGTCGCGCCATGCCCTGAAACTGTTTACGATGTTTTAGTCACCGTGATCGACTGCTCTTGCCCGGATGTGGTATTTTTTGAAGCGGATCCGCTTTGCAACGGTGGCCAAACGCTTGATCTCTCGACGATAGAAAATACACCCGAGACAGGTTCCTGGAGTATAGCCCAAACCCCTCCCGGCCTGAATCCGGCAACAATAAATGGTTCGAACTTCGACGCTTCCGACGCCGATCCGGGAGAATACCTTCTGCAATTTGAATTGACAAACCAACCGCCACCTGGATGTGCTGTGGATTATTTCACTTCGATCACAGTGGAAGAAGGCGTGGACGCCGGAGTAGCTGACCTCCCATTTGATGTTTGTTATGACGACGATGAAATCGTTACGCTGTCCGGCTTGATTATAGGCGGTGAAAGCGGTGGAAACTGGACGGAAACCTCCAATTTTCCATCACAGGGGAATGCCTTCGATCCTGTCAACGGAACGTTCTCAACCAGCGGCCAATTTCCTGGAAGTTATACCTTCCAATATACCGTTTCTTCGTTTAGCGCCTGCCCGGATGATTTTGAAGAAGTAATAGTGGTTGTAAATGAATTGCCCGTTGTGGAAGCCGGAAATGGTGTTGAAATAAATTGTTTCGATCCTGCTTTGAGTCTTGATGCGAATTCCTCATCCTCCGGCGCTCAATTTGACATCTCCTGGTCGGGGCCTGGAATCGTGATCGACGGAAATGAAAATACCTTGACCCCAACGGTCGATCAATCCGGTTTTTATACCCTTACCATCACCAACAACCTGACGGGCTGTATCGCAAACGACCAGGTTGAAGTAGTGGCTAATTTTGATAGCCCGCTTGCCATTGCAGGCAGTGATGAAGACATCACCTGCGACGCTCCCGATGCAACGATCCAGGTGCTCGGAGATATTGGGCCTGGATTCGAGGTCACCTGGCAAGGGCCGGGTATCAATGATTCGAATATGAATCTTTCAAATCCTACAGTTGATCTTGCAGGCATTTACACGGCAACTATCCAGGATCTTTCAAATGGATGTATTTCCGATGAAATTGCATTGGAAGTGTTCAACGAAACCCAGCTTCCGGATGTCTTTGTTCAAATTCCGCTGGAAGATCTGGATTGTAACACTTCCAGCCTGGGACTTACCGGTGGTTCGCTGGATAATGATGTTTCCTTTCAGTGGATATTCAACGGAAATGTCATCGGCAACAACCCAGTCTTAACCGGGATCACAGAACCGGGAATCTACAGCCTCGTGGTGACAAATAATCAAACCGGTTGTACGGATTCAGAAGCAGTCGAGGTATTTCAAAATGAGGATTATCCAGTTGCCGAAGCCGGCAACCCACAACATCTCAATTGTTATGTTACCGAAACTATTTTGGATGGTAGCAATTCTGACGGCGGAAATGACATCGTGTATCAATGGAGCGGACCGGCTGGCGGAATTTCAGGTTCCACAACCCAAAATATAGCGAACGTGATCCTGCCCGGCACTTATACGCTCAGCGTTGAAAACCTGGCAAACGGTTGTGTTTCCACAGATGTAGTTACCGTGACCCAAGATATTCAACCACCGGATGTTGTGATCGGCGATGTCGATGAACTGGATTGCTCAACCTTTGAAGTAACTCTCGATGGAAGTCAGTCAAGCCCTGGCAATATTTTCAGCTATACCTGGACCGATGATTCCGGCAATATCCTTTCAAATAGTCAAAATATGATCGCTACCAATCCGGGCGCTTATCACCTGACGGTTTTAAACACTGAAAATGGTTGCGAGGAATCTGAAACTGCTGTTGTAACTCAAACCGAAAACGTTCCGCAAGCTGCCGTTTTGAACGTGGAAGACCCTTCCTGCTTTGGTGATAGCGATGGTTACATCATCATCGAACAGGTTTTGGGAGGTATTGAGCCGTATGTTTTTTCAATAAACGACGAGCCTTTCAGCAGCAATAATTTTTACAACAACCTTAGTCCCGGAACCTACGACGTCGCCCTCGAAGATGCCAATGGCTGCATCTGGGATACGACCGTTGTCATTGCTACACCCATCCAGATCGACCTCAACCTGGGATTGGATATCGAGGTGGAAATGGGCGAACCTGCCCACGTACAAGCCTTGATTAATATTCCGCCAAACCAGATCGATACGTTTTTCTGGCGGCCTGCCGGACTGGTGATCTGCGAAGACCTGCTATGTTTTGAAGGCATCGTGAATACTTTCAATACCATGTCGATCAGCGCAACGGTGGTTGATGAAAACGGATGCATCGCATCGGATGAAGTAATGATCGAGGTCAATAAAGACCGAAGAGTTTACATCCCGACGGCATTTACGCCCAATGGCGATGGCGATAACGATGTATTCTTTATCCACGCAGACGCCAGACAGGTTGCGAAAGTCAATAAGTTTGCAATCTTCAACCGCTGGGGAGATGCAGTGTTCGAAGCGAATAATTTCCTTCCCAACGATCCGGATTTTGGCTGGGACGGAACGTTTAAATCCAAGCGACTCGATCCTTCGGTTTTTGTGTATTTCGCCGAAATCGTATTTATCGATGGGCATGTGGAAATGTACAAAGGTGATATTACTCTGTTGAAATAATTGTATCAAATAGTTTTACAGAAACGCCCTCTTGGTTTCATAAAAATCAAAAGGGCGTTTCTTATTTAGGACTGAAGTGAATTGTTCCACAGATCAATCTATCAGTATAATCCTCGCACAATCGACTCCAACTCATCTTTTTGGGTATGTAAAGATTGTAACAGCCGAAGTTGATTTCTTGCCCGTATAAGATTTTGATCTTTGAACTTCACCGGGTAATACAGATCGCCCTGAATATAATCACTTAAAAAGCGCACTGCCTGTTCCAAAATAATGTACAATCCGCCATCGATCAACTTTCCTTTTTCAACCGGTTGCAAAATGGATTTCGTAGCAGCAGCATAACCTCGAGACATAGCTTTGAAGATATTCTTGTTAATTGCAACCTTTTCCAGGTCAACCGCTTCCTCTGAGGCGGTACAACACATTGTGCGGATCATATCGCCAAAATCCGTAGAAACATAACCGCTCATCGCCGTGTCAAGGTCAATGACACAAACTCCTTTCATGCTGCGTTTATTCAGCAATACATTACTGATTTTGGTGTCGTTATGAACGATCCGCAACGGGAGATCAGAAAAATCAAATGCTGATTGTTCATAAATCTCTCTGATGAGATCCAATTCCCTGCTTGCTTTTTTGGAGCGCTCCGAATCACTCCGAAACAAAGCATTTTCCAACAATTCCATCCTGTGGTCGAGGTTGTGAAAATGAGGGATGGTATTTTGCAGCAAAGCGGGTTCTATTCCGTCGAGACAGCTCAGGAAAATTCCAAAAGCCTTTGCAGCTTCAAAAGCCTGAGCAGGAGAATCCGGCTTTTCAAGTGAGATTACATCGTCGATGAAACGAAAGCCCCGCCAAACCCGCCCTTTCTGATCACGGACGAGATAACCTTCTGGAGACCTCTCCAACTCAGCGATCTTTAAAGGATATTTTTTTGATTTTAATAACTCCGTGAGCAGGAGGTAGTTATTTATGAGGAATTCAGGTTCTTTAAAAACGGAAGTATTTATCGCCTGGAGAATGCAGGGTGCTGCGTTTTTAAAAGTCATTTTGTAGGTCTGATGGATATGACCGGCTGAAAGGCGTTGGCCGGACAATAATTCCCTTCCGGGAAAAAATCTTTCACAGAGCGATTGTAGTTCCATCATTTTGCCCAGAGCGGTTTTGGATATAAACCATTTTCGACCATCATTGCGATGGCTTTTTGCACAACTGGTTTGTCGGCTTTGTAAGTCACCCCATACCATTGTTCATCAGATGGCAGGATCGTCACTTTGACCGCATTTTGTTGAATCAAATCGTTTATAACCGTCGGAATATAAAACTCGATTTCCGGATCAGTGTAATTTTTTTTAACAAAAGCATTGAACTGCGATTCGAGTATTTTAAAAACGGCAGGATGAAATCCCCAGCAATTCATTGAAACCAATGTATCTTCCGGAAGTGTCCCTTCCATTTCTTTATTTTTAAAATGAATGGCGTCCCCTACCCTTTCAATATTCAAAGTTTCAATCACCGATCTTAAGTTGGAACGTTCGTCAATCTGGCAAACTCCCCGCGAAACCGGCCCGTTTTCCGAAAGGGTATTTTTTAAAATGAATCCCGCCATACAAAAATGGTGAGGAGTGACCTCCTGTTTTAAAAATCCGGCGATCTTTTTCAATGTAGAAAAACCATAAAAATCATCAGCATTGACTACTGCGAAAGGCTCCCGGATGATCTCCTTTGCCGCCAAAACCGCATGCCCGGTTCCCCAGGGCTTTGATCGCGATGGCATCAGGGGAATTGACTCAACGGCAATATCAATGGGTTGAAAAGCATACGCCACCTCGATCTCGCTTCTGAATTTACAACCAATTTTTTCTTCAAACGCTGACGCAAAACTTTCCCGGATCACAAAAACGATTTTCCCAAATCCTGCCCTGATCGCATCAAAAACAGTGTAATCGATCAGGGTTTCACCTTCGGGGCCGATGGGTTCGATTTGTTTCAGGCTTCCGAAACGGTTGCCCATGCCCGCAGCGAGGATCAACAAGGCAGGTTTCATTTTTTTGATTGTTTTTATTGCTGAAAATCAGCAGTCAAGTGTTGGAGTTTATTTAGACTGGAACCCGCGTTCTTTGCGGTTTTGTCTTTTCAAATACAAATAGCAAACTCGTGATCCATAAATTATAGGTGATGTATTTACACATGAATTTTAATGACCGGACGCCACCCGAAATTAACCAATCAGATATAGATTTTTTCCTTAATTTCAGGCTTTGCAATTATAGTCATTCAATCGAAAAAAACCAACTCCATGATCCTTTCCACAATCGACTGGATATTCATCTTCGGGTTCTTTGCCATTTCGCTGGCTATCGGGATTTTAGTTTCCCGCTCTTCGGGAAAAAGCTCTGCGGATTTTTTTCTTTCCGGCAGGAACATGCCCTGGTGGTTGCTTGGCGTCTCGATGGTAGCCACCACTTTTTCGGCGGATACTCCAAACCTCGTGACGGACATCGTGCGTACCAATGGCGTGGCCGGAAACTGGGCTTGGTGGGCTTTCCTCCTGACCGGGATGCTGACGGTATTTGTGTACGCAAGGCTATGGCGCCGCTCCAAAGTTTTGACCGACCTGGAATTTTATGAACTGCGTTACAGCGGCGCCGCCGCAGCATTTTTGAGGGCATTCCGGGCTTTTTATCTTGGCGTGATCTTCAACGTTATGGTCATGGCTACGGTTTGCCTGGCAGCGATCAAGATCGGCGGAACATTGCTGGATTTAAGCCCGATCCAGACTCTTCTCATTGCTTCTGTAGTGACGGTAGCCTATTCGGCATTAGGTGGTTTGAAAGGGATCATTTACACCGATTTTTTCCAGTTTATCCTGGCAATGGCCGGTACCATCTGGGCAGCTTACATCATTGTAAACCTTCCCCAGGTTGGCGGCTTGTCCAATTTGCTGGCACACGAAAATGTGACCGGAAAATTAAACATCCTCCCGGATTTTGACGACGCAAAGACTTTGATCCCTTTGCTGATCGTTCCGCTCGCCGTTCAGTGGTGGGCATCCTATTATCCCGGCGCAGAACCTGGCGGCGGAGGTTATATCGCTCAAAGGATGCTTTCTGCAAAAGACGAAAAAAACGCGATGGGAGCGACGCTGTTGTTCAATTTTGCACACTATGCGCTGCGACCCTGGCCCTGGATATTGATCGCGCTGGCATCGCTGATCGTATTCCCTGATCTGGAATCATTGAAAACTGCATTTCCGGATATCGATGAAAAAGTGGTCAAAGATGACCTCGCGTATCCGGCAATGCTGACTTATTTGCCAACAGGCATCTTGGGATTGGTCGTTGCTTCACTGACCGCTGCATTTATGTCAACCATTTCCACCCACCTCAACTGGGGCTCGTCGTACATCACCAATGATATTTACAAAAGGTTTATGAATCCTGAAGCTACGGAAAATGAGCAGGTTTTGGTTGGCAGGATATCCACCGTAACGCTCATGGTATTAGCTGCATTGGTTTCATTTCAACTCCAAAACGCCAAGGAAGCTTTCGACATCATCATCATGATCGGGGCAGGTACCGGGCTGATCTTTATTTTGAGGTGGTTTTGGTGGCGGATCAATGCTTACAGCGAAATATCCGCCATGATCATTTCATTTTTGGTAGCCTTGTTTTTTTATTATGACAATTTCAATTTGCCGGGATATGTAGAACTTTTGCTCAGTGTTTTGATTACAACATTGGGCTGGCTGCTCGTTACCTTCCTCACTCCACCCGCAAACCATGCGACTTTGACGAAATTTTATAAATTGACTAAACCGGCCAGTCTGGGCTGGAAACCGGTCATCGCAAAGGCTGTTTCCCAGAATGAAATAAATAACGATCAAATAGAAACGGGGCAACTGCCGCTTGAGATACTGTGTATGTTTTTGGGGTGCATCACGGTGTATTGTGCGCTTTTCGCAACGGGATTCTGGATTTATGGAAATTCGACCCCTGCCATGATCTGTAGCGTTGTTGCCATTATCGGGACTTTGTTTTTGGTCAATCTTTGGAAACGATTGAAAGCGGTGAAGCTGGGTTGAGTTTGAACCTTCGCAAGGCGAAGCACCGCTTGCTATAAAATTACAAACCCTATCAGTCTGACAAAGCGCCAGGAAACAAGGTTGCTATAGGGAACTTCTAAAAATTGCCTCATCTCCCGATTTGTCGGGATTTGCAATCTCAATCTAATGGAAAAACGTTTTTAATTACTGATAATCAATCTCTTGCGATCTTTGCGAAAAACCTTCGCGATCTTTGCGGTTAAGATTTTTGAATTTTTAGAAGTCCCTATACTTTAAAAAATGCTACATCCTAAAATTGGATACCACGCGGTCAATAATCATCGCTGGCAGCAAATTCATTTTTGGTTTTCATCCATTTTCCCTTTGTAAAATCCGGAAAAGGAACGGGCTGGCTTCCCATTGCGATTGATTGCTCAGACAAAGGGGTAATGGCTTTCCAGGTAGCAGCATCGTAAACATCGATCGGCGGCGGTATCTTGCTTTTTACGCATTCCACAAAGGCATTTAACACAAAAAAGTCCATCCCGCCATGCCCCGCTCCTGCTGCATCCGATTCGTATTTTTTCCAAAGGGGATGATCGTAATGTTGAAGAAGATCATCGGCAGCCTTCCAATGATGATCTGAAGATGTCGTGCCTTCCAGGTAAATGGAACGGTTGATGTCCATCCAAATCCCTTTCGTGCCCTGCACCCTGAAACCAAGCGAGTAGGGTCGCGGCAAATTGGTATCGTGACTGATAATAATGCTTTCGCCGTTCTGGGTTTTGATGACGGTAGTTACGACATCGCCTAACTTAAACTCCACAGAAGCATTGGGATGGTTTTTCCCTCCTTTTTCATGGTTGACAATGTAATTGTGCAAACCCCTTGATTTTGAGGCTGTCGAGGTGAGGTATAAAAACCGGTTTCCGCGATTGATGTTTAAAAATTGGGCAACCGGGCCGATCCCGTGGGTGGGATAAAGATCGGCGTTTCGTTTCACAGAATGTTCCGTTCGCCAGGCCGCTTCGCTGTAACCTTTTTCACCAAACTCAACACCTTTTCCGTAAGGACCGACCCCGTCATTGAATTTCACATGCCGCAGGTCGTGTTGGTAGCCACATTCCAGGTGGATCAGTTCTCCAAACAATTTTTTTCTCACCATATTCAAAACAGCCATCACATCCCGTCTGTAACACACATTTTCCAAAAACATACAGGGAACTTTAGTCGCTTCGTAAACATCCACCAAGTCCCAGCATTCTTTGATGTCATTTGCTCCGCTGACTTCGAGGCCGGTATATTTTCCGGCTCTCATGGCATTCAGCGCCATCGGAACGTGCCAACGCCAGGGGGTCGCGATGATCACGGCATCAATATTTTCCATTTCAAGCAGATTGAGATAATCTTCCTCACCAGCGGAAAACTCTTTCGGCATTGCAAAACCAGCATCCGAGATCATCTTTTTTGAGGCATTTATCGCCCGTTCATCAATATCACATATAGCTTTTACAGCACAATCCTGCCGTCGTAAAACCAACGACATCAGGCTTCGCCCGCGCAATCCAGTACCAATAATTCCCAGGTTGATCCGGCGATCATCTTTCCGTTTTAAATAGGCGGGCAGGGCAACCGGTATCGCTGATAAGCCAACTCCCGCAAGCGCTGAAGTCTGCAAAAATTTTCTCCTGTTAAGTTGATTTTTCATTGTCAAAAAAAATTAATCGCTGAATTTACACATTTTGCTTTATTCTGTCGAATATTGAAACCCGCTTCTTTCGTCACTCAACCGTTCCCCTTTAGCTTCAATAGAAAAGCTGCAACGCTTACGTTTACTATACTTCCAAAAAAGTTTAGTAAACATTAGAAACCCATTCACAAACCAACCGCGAAACCCGGCA
>CAZKDA010000128.1:0-13237 GCA_964551455.1 uncultured Saprospiraceae bacterium | reverse complement strand
CCTTTTCTCCCGGTGACCTACCATCGCCATAGCGAGGATGCGTCCAAAGTCTAATTACTTTAAGGGTTTAAAAAATGGCAGTTTCACCACTTGTGCCGCGAGCTTTTTATTGCCGATAGCAATGGTAATTTCACTGCCCGGGCTGGCAAACGCTGTTTTCACATACCCCATCCCGATAGGTATGCCCAAAGAGGGAGCCTGCGTGCCCGACGTTACCTCGCCAATGGGATTGCCCTGAAGGTCTTCGATGACATAGCCGTGCCGTGGCACTCTGCGGTCGTTCATGGTGAAGCCAACCAGTTTTCGGGCTACGCCTGCTACGCGTTGTTTTCGGAAAATTTCTATGGAATTAAAATTTTCCTTTTTGGTTTTGGTGATCCAGCCGAGACCTGCTTCGATGGGCGAAGTGTTGTCGCCGATATCGTTGCCGTAAAGGCAATAACCCATTTCGAGGCGCAGGGTATCGCGGGCGCCCAGCCCGATCGGCTGGATATTCAATTCTGCACCGGCTTTGAAAACCGCATCCCAAAGAGCGACCAGGTTTTTATTATCCACATACAACTCAAACCCTCCGGCGCCGGTATAGCCTGTTGCAGAGATCAATACGTTTTCAATGCCAGCCATTTTTCCTTTTGAAAATGTATAATACTTCAAACTGCCGAGATCAACATCGGTAAGTGGCTGAAGGGCTTTTGCGGCATTCGGCCCTTGCACTGCCAACAGCCCACAGGAATCCGAGATATTCGACAGCTTTGCCTCAAAGGTGTTGTGCTCGTTGATCCAGTTCCAGTCTTTTTCGATATTGGAAGCATTGACGACGAGCATATAAGCTCGTTCTCCTTCGGCGCATTGGTCTTCGTCGAGCCGATAAACTAACAGGTCATCAACGATGCCGCCTTTGTGGTTTGGAAAGCAGGAATATTGAGCCTCGCCGATAGCAAGGGCGGAAGCGTCGTTGGAAGTGACCAGTTGGATCAGATCGAGCGCCTCTTTGCCTTTTACTATGAATTCGCCCATGTGCGATACATCAAAGACACCGACATTATTTCTAACCGCCTGGTGCTCTTCATTGATCCCGGCATAGGATATGGGCATGTTGTATCCGGCGAACTCCGCCATTTTTGCGCCCAGGGTAATATGTTTTTCAGTTAAAGGTGTGTTCTTCATTTGCTGTTTGTTATTTTGTAATAGTTATTTTTATGATCTCATCGCCCAGGGTAATTTTATGGACAACCTCCATGCCTTCGACTACTTTTGCAAAAAGCGTGTATTTCCCATCCAGGTGCATGGCCGGAGAATGGGTGATAAACCACTGGGTGCTTTCGGTATCTTTTCCTGAAGACGCCATACCTACAAGCCCCTCACTGTCGAAATAGGTCATGGGCGTTTCGGTTGGGATGACGTAATCAAGTATCCCCCAGCCATCGCCTCTGGTGCAGCCCGTTTGGATGACAAAGTTGGGAACAACGCGGTGGAAGCGCTTTCCATCGAAGAATCCGTTTTTCGCCAGTTGAACAAAATTGCCTACCGAACCCGGCGTTTGCTGTGTCAGAAATTCCAGAACGATATTACCTTTATTGGTTTGAACAACTGCTTTTCCTCCGTCGAGCGTTTCCACCACATGCCAGTCAACGGGATTGTGTTCCAGATCGGGATTTGCCACAGCATCGGAATTTCCATTAAAATAACTAATGGCCTTTTGCAAAGCCATATAGGTCTCAATGTGTTTCGGGAGCGTGAGCTTTGCCAGGCCTTCTTCGAGAAAACCAACGCTGTCGATTGCGGATTTGAAATCCAGTTGCGGATCGCTGATGACATTTGCGGCGATGCCAGCCAAAGCCGGGTCGCCGCTTTTAATGGCTTCGACGAAATAGGCGCCGAGTTCGCGCTTTACCCTTCGCTGACCAAGTCCGAAAAACTGGGCGAACCGGGGATATTTTGCAATGGCGGCAATGGCTTCTGCGCCAGCAGCCCGGACAACCGGATCGGTGGACGAAAACCCCTGGTCTTTGATAAAGCGATAGTTCCATCCAAATTCGCTCAAGGCCATCAGCGTTGCTCCTTTTTCATAAACATTGGCAGCTTTTTGAAAACGATTTCGCAACTCCTGGTTGATCCTCCCCAAAGTAGCCTCCAGGTAATACGGAATATGTTTATTGGCTGCGCGGTACAGGGTAGTTTGAACCTGCCAGTTGAGCGAGGTATCTTTTGCCATGACCCAGTATTGCTCGGCATTTCCTTCATAACCATGATCCACAAAAAACTGAGCTGCCGCATTGGCGATGTGAGCGTTGGGGTGTTTTACAGCATCGATAAGAGGCGCTTTCACCGAAGCATAGTTGAAATTGCCCAATGCCCGGATAATGTTGCACTTCAAACGATAATCCGCATTCCCTCTGAATTTATCCAGTAATACATTAAGCGCTTCGGGGTCTTTGGTCTTTCCAAGTGCAATGGCCAGCGCCATTTGGGTATTCAGGTCATTTGTCTGGTTGAAGGCTGCGACCAGAGGAGGGGCAAGGCTGTCGAGGTTCAGGTTCTTTGCTCTTGAAAGGTAATTGGCTGCGATCATCCTGAGGCTTTCCGGGTAGCCGGGTTCTGCTGCGAATTCGATCATTTTTTGGGTTCCTTCCGGCAAAATGGCATCCCGCAAAGCAAACCGGTAAATGCCCAAAGCCTGGCCTTCCAAAAGCAGGGTATCGGTTTTCAGGTAGGTGCTGACTGTGCTGAGCGATTTGAGATGATCCGGCGGCGCACATTTTCCAACACCTTCGAGTATGGTTTTATTAAAAAGCGCAGAGTGGGAAAGCGTATCGTCTTTATCAAAGGCACCGATCAAAAGTGTAGCTGCGGCTTCATCGTACAACTGCCCCAGCGCATAAGCTGCTGCCACCCTGACCTCATCAATTTCATCTTTCAGCAATACCGCGAGGCTGTCCATGGCATGTTTGTCCTGAACGGAGGCAAAAGCCAGTGCGACGGCATAACGGTAAGTCGGGTTTTTATGTCGGATCCAAAGATAGAGGCTGTCTGTGTTTCGTTGATATTGCAGGTCGTAGATCCGTTTCAACACAGGGTCGTTGAAATCCATTTTGATTTCGGTGAGTTTTTCTTCACGGACAGGAATACACTGGCAAAAGAAAAGCGCAACGACGAGATACCAACAGGTCTTTTTAATCATACCTTTCGGATAAGTGCTGTTTCGGGTTTGGTTGCAAAAATAGTCGCTTTGTTGATTTTTTCAGTATGAACAAAGGTTAAAATGTGTAATTGTAAAATATGGTAAGCGAAAGAGCAACCGATCAAAAGT
The DNA here is from genome assembly GCA_964551455.1 of uncultured Saprospiraceae bacterium. GTDB lineage: Bacteria > Bacteroidota > Bacteroidia > Chitinophagales > Saprospiraceae > JAHDHW01. Next base: position 9,927 of record CAZKDA010000128.1, on the reverse strand, counting down.
CTTCATTTTCAAGGGTATCGGGCAGTAGTCGTTTTTGATCGCCCCAGATGTCGCTTCCGAAATCTTCGTTTTCGTGGAAATCCTCACTAGCTCCTTTCAAAGGATTGTCTCTGTTGTAAACATCGCAATCCAACTCGATCCCGATATCACCGGCTGGCCGGAAAAAAGTCATGGAAGCATCGAATTCGGCATCGGGATCATCTTCTACCCGTTTAAGCAGGTTTCCAAAATATGGCCTGGCCATTTTGCCACCCTGACCATGCTCGAGCGACCGGAATCGCACCCAGCGCTGATCACCGCCAACCCAGGTACCTACGACCAGGTTTGGCGTAAGCCCCATAAACCAACCATCGACATAATCATTGGTGGTTCCTGTTTTGCCACCCATATCGCTTTTGATCCCGGAAAATCCCGGAAGGCTTTGATAAACCACTCTTCGGAGCATTTCGAGCAGCACGAAGTTAGCATTGGGGTTCAGTGCATTGGTTTCCTGCGGAATGGTTTCAAAAATCTTATTGCCGTATTTATCTTCGATGCGGGTGACGAAGATGGGTTTGTTAAAAATACCATTATTGGCAAACGCGGCATAAGCGCCGGTCATTTCCATGACGGTCAAATCACTGGCACCCAGACAGATCGAGGGTTGTTTGGGTACCTTTATAGATCCGTTTGCCCGCCGGTGATCGACGTGGATGCCCATGTTTTTGACCAGGGAACGCACCTCTTTGGTGTCGCCCAGTTGTTTCATCAGGAAAACGGAAGCTGTGTTTTTCGACCATTGCAGTGCTTTGAACAATGTATAAGGATTGCCGGTGTAAATGCCGTCGGCGTTTTTTGGTGTCCAGTCTTCGAGGAGATCGAAATTGCCTTCTCCTTTGTGGATCGTGTATGGAAGGTCGAATATTGTAAAACAGGGCGATATGCCTTGTTGAGCGATTGCGGTTGCATAAATAAAAGGTTTAAAAGTAGAACCAACCTGCCGCTCCGAAGTGACGTGATCAAATTGAAAATATTTGTGGTTGATCCCACCGACCCAGGCTTTTACATGACCCGTGAGCGGATCAATGGCCATAGAACCCATCTGGAGAAAATTGTGGTGGTATTTGATGGAATCAGTCGGCGACATGATGGTATCCTTTTCCATTTGATCGTTGTATGCGAATACCTTCATTTCGGCCGGCCTGGAAAAAGCTTCATTCACCGACTTTTGTAAGGCTTCCCAGCTTTGTTTTAATTTTTGAAAATGCTTGCTGTCGTGGATGTTCCGGTATTTGATCGCCCTCTCAGAACTGATCAATTTCCTCGAAACCAGCCTTGCGATTACCCCTTTGTTATTGTCTTCTTCGATGATCCTTTCTATTTCAAAATCCTGGAGCAAAAAGCCGTCAAACTCATTCTGTATCTTGTTGAGAATATCAGCGAGGTATTTTTCGCGCATCCGCTGATAGCGCTCAGTCTGGCGGAGCGCATTTTTGAAAGTCTGTGTTCTGGCGCGGTCGATAGCCTGTAATTCTTCCGGTTCTTTTGTCGGGTCGCGGTAAGTCCAGGGGTCTTTACCTTTCCAGTGTTTATCAAAAGTTTTTTGTTGCTGGGCCATGTGCTCGATCATTGCCTGCTCGGCGTGGTATTGGATCACGGGATCCAGCGTAGTGTAAACTTTCAGGCCGTCTTTGAAAATATCGTACTTTGAGCCATCGGCTTTGCGGTATTCTTCGCGCGACAGGATTTTCATCACCTCCTTTCTCAACTCCATCCGGAAATAAGGCGCCAGACCATCGGTATGCGTTTTGCGGCTGAACCTAGACATATCCAGCGGCAACACTTTCAGCGAATCGTATTGTTGTTCTGTAATAAAATTGTTTTTCTGCATCTGGTGCAAAACGACCATCCGGCGATGAAAAACCGTATCCGGGCGCCTGACCGGGTTGAAAAGCGCCGGGTTCTTGAGCATGCCTACGAGGGTCGCCGATTCTTCGACAGACAGCGAATCCTGTGATTTGTCAAAATAAATTTCGGCGGCGGCTTTGATGCCATAAGCTCCGTTGACAAAATCAAATTTGTTGAGATACATGGAAATGATCTCTTGTTTGGTGTAGCTCCTTTCCAGCTTTATTGCGATGATCCATTCTTTGAGCTTTTGAATAACCCGCTCAATACCCGAACCGGGTTTTTCGGTGAAAAGCATCTTAGCTAATTGCTGGGTAATGGTGCTGGCGCCACCGGCGCTTCTTTGCCTGAGCAACCCGGTTTTGAGAGCAACCCTCAGCAACCCGGTGAAATCGATGCCCGAATGCCGGAAGTACCGCTCATCTTCAGTTGAGATCAAAGCCTGCTCGATGTATGGCGACAGTTCTTCAAAAGTGACCGGAACGCGGTTTTCGTAATAATAACGCCCCAACACCTCCCCATTGGCGGCATAAACTTCGGAAGCCAGATTGCTTTTGGGATTTTCCAGTTCCTCGAAGGTCGGAAGGTTTTGGTTGGATAAATAAACGAATATCGCCGCTACTCCGATAATCCCGGCTATTGTCATTCTCCAAAACCATTTGACGATACGGCGATAAACCGGTGATCGTTGTTCCCTGATCTGTTCGTTCGTCCGTTCGGTATGCATTGAACCGTTATCCATAGATCGATTTTACGGGTTTATTTGTGAGTATGTTTAACTTGTTGAAAACTGGAAACCTTACGAAAAAATTGCATACAAATATAACAATACTTTAGAATTCCGGCATCCGGGATTTTCCTTTTACTATATTCCTATCTGTGGAAAGCTGTGCATTTTGTGAGAAAAAAAGCTCACAGATGCCACAGATTTGCACAGAAGAAGAATCACTTACAGTCCGGAGTAATACCCCAGGCTTTCCAAAATCAGTTTTTCACTGCAAAACTGGTCGGTCAATGCAGCGCCCGGTTTGGTCAGCAGGGTGAAACTTATTGCGCCCTTTAAGTTTTTTTTGTCATTTTTCATCAATTCGAGCAAGCGGGGAAATGCACTTTCATCCAGGCTCATCTTCCCATAAATTTTCAGGATGTGCTTTTCGATTTCATTTAACCCTGCTTTGGATAGGCCAACGTATTTTGCCGATAGCCAGGCCTCGCAGATCATCCCCGCTGCGATGGCTTCGCCGTGGAGCCGTGGAGCTTCGGATTGCAAAGAAAGGCATTCGATGGCATGGCCGATGGTGTGGCCGAAATTCAGTTTCTTCCGGATGTTTTGTTCAAAGGGATCTGCCCCGACGATTTGTTTTTTAATCAGCAATGAAGGAATTATGAAGTCCTGCCAGTTTGCGTTCCCGAGGCTTTTCATTGTTTCGATTTGCTCCCACAAACCTGCATCGGCGATCAGGCTGTGTTTGATGATCTCGGCGAATCCGCTTCGGATTTCCCGCTCCGGAAGGGTTTGTAAAAAATCCGGGTTGATGAATACCGCTTTTGGGTTTTTAAAGAGGCCAATGCTGTTTTTCACTCCTCCGAAATCGACGCCCAGTTTTCCGCCAATGGAGGCATCGACTTGGGCGAGCAGCGTAGTGGGCATCTGTATGAAATCAATCCCTCGCTTAAAGGTTGCGGCGCAAAAACCGCCCAGGTCGCCGATCACGCCGCCTCCCAGGTTGATGAGCAGGGCTTTGCGGTCAATCTGCCTGTCGAGCATTCGTTGCCAGGCCAATTTGCAGGTGTCGATGGTTTTATGCTTTTCGCCGGAAGGAATTTCGATCAGTTCGGGATTTTCAACAGAGGTATTTGAAAGTAACATTGGCAGGCAATGGCGGCGCGTATTTTCATCGACGAGGATGATAACTTTGGAGAAACTCATGGTTTCCAGAAAATCATCGAAAACTTTCCAGTCATTTCCGATAAAAATATCGTGATCTGCCAGGTTTATTTTTTTCATAAAAAAATTCAAAAATGAAGCGCGGGTTTATCCCTCACTGATCAATTCTACCGTCCAGGCCTGGGGCTTTTCAGCGAACAGGATTTTGGTTTTGCTCCATGTGTTTTGAAAAAGACCAGACTTCCGGTAATTTTCCAGGGCATCCTCGTCTTCCCAAATGCTAAAAGTGAAAAACACATTTCCCGGAGATTTCACGCGCAGCAACTCGACATGGCGGCATCCTTCAAATTGTCGGATGGCAGATTTGCTGGCTTCAAAAATTGTCAGAAAATCGGCTGTTTTATCCGGTTGAAAAGTGAGCTTTACGATTCTTTTTATCATCCTCAGGCGGCGCTTGGTTTATTTGAAGTCGATATGAACCGTGTCGTCGATACTCATGCCGAACATACTTGCGGCTTTACCCATATTGATGGCTATTTCGAGGTAACCTGCGGAGTTGAAAAAACAAAGCCGCTCGCCGATGGGAACATCCGAGTAGATTTTGTGGACTTCGCGGATCGGGTCGAAACGTTTGAAATAAATGGCATATTTACGCTTGTCGCGAACTTGCCGGAACAGATCCTCGGAGATGTTGACGATCACGTTTTCGTAGTTGTCGATATGGATCACGGCGCCACGGATCTGTGATTTGCTGATCACTGGCTGAAAACTGATCCGCTCCTCAATGGCATCGACCTTGATCCCGATCTCATTGAAAGGCAAGCCGTTTACGATATGGCTTACTGCTTTTGCAAAAATATCTTTCAGCGGGAATTTGCTGTCCAGGTCGAATTCCAATTCATAAACATCCTGTAGCTTTTCAGTGAAGATCAGGGAGAAGATGCCGTTGTCGGGTCCGATGAAATAATGATCGTTGAAACGGATAGCCAGAAAGCAGCTTTTTTTATTATAAAAATTGTTGACACTGAGGATGTGGATGGTTTCTTTCGGGAAGCTGTGAAAGGTATTTTTCAAAACGAAAGCGCCATGAACTATGTCGTAAGTTTTCACGTTATGGGTGATATCGACAATATTCAGATTTTGGTTGCGGCTCAGCAGCGCACCTTTGATCAAAGCAACGTAATAATCGCTGAGTCCAAAATCGGAAGTAAGGGTAACGACGGGCATAAATATTGCGTTTAAATAATTGGTTTTTTGTTTTAATATAACCTGATAACATTACGTGGATTTCAAAGCGTTAAATTTACCCCAAAAAAACAGCAATCAAAAAATTCCCATGATTTTTACCACACCGCATAATTCGTTAATTTTTTACTTTTGCAAAAAGTTTTGTTTAAAAAACCAGCATTTATAAAAACAAATAAATCGTTCAAATATTGAGTGAAATAATTCTTTCCATTGATGGAGTTGATCCCCTTGAACTTCACGGCGAAAAAAATGTAAAACTGAACCTCATCCGCCAGGCCTTTCCCGAAGTAACGATCACATCGAGAGGCAGCAATATTAAAATTTCCGGCGACAAGAAAGACGCTCAGCGTGTAAAAGACAAGTTTGAGATGATGTTGCGCATGCTCAAAGATCATCAGGAACTATCTGTTGAAACTGTAAAAGACATGCTCAACGGTGGCAATCCTTACGAAACCCGCCTGAGCAACGGGCACTCCAACTCCACGTTGGTACACGGCCGCAACGGCCAGCCGATCAAGGCGAAAACCCTAAACCAGAAAAGGCTGATCGAATCGTCCGAACAAAACGACATCGTTTTTGCCATCGGCCCTGCCGGAACGGGAAAAACCTACGTGGCAGTGGGCTTGGCTGTGCGGGCATTGAAAAACCGGCTGGTCAAAAAGATCATCCTGACGCGCCCTGCCGTCGAGGCCGGCGAAAATCTCGGATTCCTTCCGGGCGACCTCAAAGAAAAGGTCGATCCGTATCTGCGTCCGCTTTACGATGCGCTCGACGATATGTTCCCGATCGACAAACTCAACTACTTCATGACCAACCGGGTGATCGAGATCGCACCGCTCGCCTTTATGCGAGGCCGTACACTCGACCATGCTTTTATCATACTCGACGAGGCTCAAAATGCTTCTTCGCTCCAGTTGAAAATGTTCCTGACGCGGCTTGGCCCTTCCGCCAAATGTATCATCACCGGCGATTTGTCGCAAATCGATCTGCCGTTCAACCAAAAGTCGGGGCTTTCGCGAACGATGGACCTTTTGCATGGCATTGAAGGGATCGATGCCGTTTTCCTTACCGCCGAAGATGTGGTGCGCCACCGGCTGGTGAAAGAGATCATCATAGCTTACGACAAAGCCGCCGCGGAGCAGAAAGCAGCCAAAGAAGCCGAGCAAAAAGAGTCTGAGCAAAAAAAACCGGAACCACCAAACGGGGAATCTTCCAAAGACGCATGACGGCTGAAATCATTTCAGGCGGGTTCTAAAAATTCAATTTTTTCAATTTTGCTAACAAAAAGCTACGATTGCTAATACCTTCGGGGAGTCTTTTAATATCCCGTAAATTAGCGCCGGAGGCTTGGGAAATTTTGACACACTACCTCAGAGAGTTGGCGCAAGCGATTTATTTTTTAATACCTTGCTACATTCCTGTTTTCAGCAATGTTTCGAACTTTGCTTTTATTGACCTAAAAATAACCCATGCCTGTTTTCTGGCTTTCCGAACGAGAATTGAGTTTTCCGCATCCTGAACTGGCCAATGAAGATGGCATCGTGGCCGTCGGCGGAGACCTGTCGGTGGAGCGGCTGTTGCTGGCTTATCAAAACGGGTTGTTTCCGTGGTTCAATCCCGGTGACCCAATCCTGTGGTGGTCGCCCGACCCGCGATTTGTGTTGTTTCCTGCAGAGTTGAAAATCGCCAAAAGTATGCGGAGCTATTTCAACCAGCGCAAGTTTGAAGTGACTTTTGATGCGCAGTTCGAGGAGGTGATCACCGCCTGTCAGAGCCAATCCCGGAAGGGACAGGATGGCGGTACCTGGATTTCCGACGATATGGTTGCGGCTTATACCTGTTTGCACAAAGCCGGCTACGCGCATTCGGTGGAAGTCCGGAAAGCCGGCGAATTGGTTGGCGGCCTCTACGGAGTGAGTTTGGGCAGGGTATTTTTCGGGGAGTCGATGTTTTCAAAAGTAGCCAATGCCTCGAAGTTTGGGTTCATTACACTGGTGAGGGTGCTGGAAGACCGTGATTTTCAACTGATTGACTGCCAGCAGGAAACCCGCCATTTGCAAAGCCTGGGGGCTAAAATGATCCGCAAGAGCGCCTTTTTACAAATAATGGAGCAAAATAAAAATGCACCAACCCTCCGCGGAAGCTGGAAAAACCTCGACGCCGATCCCGTGGGAAAAGCGCTCAAAAAACCATTATCCTGATCCCGGAAATCCACCGGGTCGCGCAACCTTTTCATATCTTTTCTGTAATATTGGGTGTTACTTGATTTGTAATGTTTTGCCCCGAATCGGTGGGTTTTACAAATTATCATATCAACTTTTAATTCGCGTAATTTGTGTCGAAAAGCAGTGTGTTCCTGCGATTTAACTAATAGGTTTTTGTCAGTGTTTTTTTGAAAGGAAAATTCGTATCATGCGTCTTTGGGTTATCATCATCATCGTAATATCATTTACTGTTTCCTTCACGATCTCGAATAAGAAACATTATCCAACCGATTATTTCGGTGCGCCGGTAGCCAATGCAGTTATGTTGTCTGGCACATTTGGCGAATTGAGACCCGATCATCTGCATGCAGGCATTGACATCAAAGCTAAAAACGGCGCAGTAGGTGAGCCGGTGTTAGCCGCAGCCGATGGCTATGTGTCCCGCATCAAAGTGCAAGCCGCCGGATATGGCAATGCGTTGTACATCCATCATCCCAACGGCTATACAACCGTGTACGCTCACCTCCATGAATTTTCAAAAGAGATCAAAGAATTCGTCCGCCAAAAACAATATCAAAAACAAACTTTCGAACTTGATCTGTACCCGCAAGCGAATCAGTTCACTTTTGAAAAAGGCCAGCAATTAGGTAAACTGGGAAATAGCGGAAGCTCAGGAGGTCCTCATTTGCATTTCGAGATCAGGGATTCAAAAACCGAAAAGCCTGTAAACCCGCTGCTTTTTGGTATCGAGATCACAGACAACCGCCCGCCGTCCATTAATGATCTGAAGGTTTATTTTCTGAATGACAAAAGGGAAACTATTGAAACAAAAACATACAAACCGCTCAAATCCGGCGTGGGATACCGCATCAAAGGAGACACTTTATCGCTGGGTGCATGGCGCGTGGGTTTTGGCCTGAAAGCCTATGACCACATGACCGGGGTACACAACTGGAACGGGGTTTATTCCATCAAAATGTTGCTCGACGATGAGCCGGTTTATTCTTTTGAAATGGAAACCTTTTCATTCGATGAAACGCGGTACATCAATGCCCATTTGGATTACGAAGAGCGGATCACAAAGAAAAATTATTTCAACCGCCTGTACTTGTTGCCCGGAAACAGGCTGAGCATTTACCGGGAAGAAACCAATAAAGGCGTGGTCGATCTGTTTGTCGGAAAGCCGCGAAAGGTGACGATGCAGGTGAAAGACATCCATGAAAACGAATCGGTTCTGGAGTTTTGGGTCAAACGCAACACAGTGGATAAAAACCATGATGTGCCCTTCAATTATTTCCTTCCTTTTGAAGAAGAAAACATTGTCAAAACCGATGACCTTCACCTTTATTTTCCGAAAGGAGCTTTGTATCAAAACCTTTATATGAAATACCATGCTTCCGCCGATGCTTCCAACAATGTCTATTCCCTTGTTCATCATATCCATGATCTGACCACTCCCGTGCATAAAAATTTTGATGTTTCCATCAAGCCAGCCAATCTGCCTGAGGATTTTAAAAGCAAGGCATTTGTCGCCTATTGCGGAAAAAACAATGTGGTGTCCAACTGCGGCGGAACCTGGAAAAATGGCATGCTGACCACCAAAACCCGTTCGCTCGGTGATTATTGTATCATGGTCGATAATACGCCTCCGACGATCACTCCTCAAAAGTTCAGTACAAACATGAGCGGTTACAACCGCATGACTTTTACGATAAAAGACGATATTCCGACGATGGGGCAGGCCAAAAACCTCAGATACAAAGCCACCATCGATGGCCAGTGGATATTGATGGAATACGATCTCAAAAACAATTTGCTTGTCTATCGGTTTGATGGTTCGGAAGCTCCAGGGAAACATACTTTCCGGCTGGAAGTGACCGATGACAGAGGCAATACCGCTGTGTTTGAAAAGGAATTTACCAGGTAAATCTTTTAAAAATGACAAACAAGACTATGACAAAACTTAAAGTGGGCGACCGTGCGCCGTTCTTTCAGGGGAAAAACGAAAATGGAGAAACCGTTTCGCTCGATGATTTCAAAGGTTTGAAATTGATCCTGTTTTTCTATCCGAGAGACAATACGCCGGGTTGTACGGCGGAAGCCTGCAATCTTCGTGATAATTATTCGGAGTTGAAAAAGAAAGGATTTCAATTGCTTGGCGTCAGCCCGGATTCCAGCCGAAAGCATACTAATTTCATCAAAAAGTATGACTTTCCGTTCAGCCTGCTGGCCGATACCGACCTTGAAACCATCAAGGCTTATGATGTTTGGGGTAAGAAAAAATTCATGGGAAGGGAGTTCGACGGCGTGTGGAGAACGACCTTTGTCATCGATGAAAATGGCCTGATCGAAAATGTGATCGCAAAAGTAGATACCGCGGATCATACCCGCCAGATACTCGAAACTGCGGAGCAATGATGCTCAACCTTTGGGCGAGCTGTGGAAAGTGACGATAAAAAGCATCGCGATTTTCATGTGAATGCTGATATCTTCGTCGAGATCATCCTGGATGTTCCACTGGCGAGGATCATTTTCCCAATTTGTGATCATATCGAAGCGTCCATGGTTTTCATTCTTCAGCCGCCATTCGTTGAGGTTGTTTCCCCAGCGGCTTTGGATTGTCAGCGTTGTGGTGTTGTTGGTCACCCGCCATTCGCGAATGTCATTTGGCCAGACCATAGAAACCGTGATGATCTCGTT